>CAVEGL010000045.1:4216-5879 GCA_963615165.1 bacterium
CGACGAGGGCGGTGGATTCTTTGGGCAGTTCTGGTTTTTCGACTTTGGCGGCGGATTTGCGAAGGAGTTTCGAGGCGGGCATTTTGGGCGAATGTTCGACGGGAAGATTGGCGCCAGAGTTGACTTTGATTTCGAGTTGACCAAGTTTGGGGGACTTTTCGGGCTTCGTGAAGGCGGATTCTTCAGATTTGGCGGTTTTGGCCATGTTTTTGGTGCCTTTAAAGAGTGTGATGGGGGAAATTTGCAGGATGAATAGCGCCGTGATGAAAATTAAAACGATATATAAAAAGATTACGGCGGTTTGGTCGAGAATGTTAACCATGAGCGAATTGAGCCAATTGCCAAAAATACCGCCGTTCTGCCAGATGGCAGAAATTCCAGCAAGCCAGAAAAGCATTAGGATGCTGGCGAAATAAACCGGCATAGCGACGCGATTGTTTTCGCTGCGGAGAATTTTGACGGCCAAATAGACCAAAAGAACAGGGACGAAATAGGCTGCGACGCCGATGATACTAAGGAAGAATCTGTGCACGCCGTTGAGGACAGAGCCGCCGTGCCCGAACCAAGTAACGATGAAAAAAAGCGCAAGGGCAATCATAAGAATGGCGACGATTTGGCGCCAAAAACCACCTGGAAGCTCGTGTTCGACTGGCGCCTCTTTGGCGGGCTTCTTGCGGGCAGTTTTGCGGGTGGACTTGCGTTTTTTGGTTGCCATGATTCTATGGTAGCACTTTTTTAGAATAAGCGCAAGGGTGATATGGGGTGGGGACGTTATATATTCGTATAGCTTATTCCGATTTTAATATATATTTTTCTCAAAAGACTAAATCCATATTGTGCCCCCCTTAAAATGCTATCGCCACGCTAAATTATGATTATGCGTGGCGATGTGAGATTGCAATTTAACGAGTGTATTTTTCGTTCAAATCTGAGTAATCGTAAAGCTCGTTTTCGTTGAACCAGAGGTGAATTTCCCTGTTGGCTTCTTCGATGCTACCAGAAGCATGAACGAGATTTGGCACGCCAGTGCCCTTGGCGTCGGAATAGCCGAAGGACATATGAGAGAAATCGCCACGAATGGTGCCCATTTCGGCGGATTTTGGTTCGGTAGGTCCGACGATTTTACGAACGAGAGGTTGGGCCTCTACGCCTTCTAAAACCATTGCGATAACCGGACCGGTCATCATGTAATCTACGTTGTAGCGAAAAACCTGCTCGCCGCGGCGTGTGATCATCTTGCCGATGTCTTCGTAATGTTGGTGATAGAGCTTTTCGTCTGGCATAACCATCTTCATGCCGACTATCTTGAGACCAACACGCTCGAAGCGCTGGATGATTTCGCCGACGATACCACGCTGAACGGCGTCTGGCTTTAGCACTACTAGGGTTCTTTGAATGTAATCTTTTTCGTTTGCCATATTTTCTCCTTTTTTTGATTATAGCATACTTTGGGCGGGATTGTTAAAAAATGGTGGGGATGTTTCTGCGTAACTAGGCATAGGATGAATTCTGCCCTAGTGGTGTCTCCTACTCCGAGACAACTCTACGGTTTGAGTGTTTGGGGGTTTATTTTTTATGTAAGATGTGGTAGAATTTTTTTAGATTGGACCGTCGCCAAGCGGTAAGGCACTGGGTTTTGGTCCCAGCATTCGCAGGTTCGAAT
>CAVEGL010000046.1:0-5812 GCA_963615165.1 bacterium
GAACAAAAAGAACCTTCTAACGGCGGTTCTTTTTTGATAACTACGGTTGTTTTAGTGGATTGTTATTAACTTAGACAACAATACTTTTTTACCCCTAAAGTTCTATTGTCCGAAAAATATCAACCAAAAAACTCCAGAACCTGGAGTTTTTGTTTTAGCGAACCTCGACGCGCACTCGTGGCAAGCTCTTGCCAGAAAAATGCGTTTTCTTGGTCTTCACAAAAGTTACTACACCATCCTTTGCGGCATGAATAGTAAAATTACGAGACATATAAGTTCCAGGGCCCGCAATCTTCGTAGCCCCAGTTTGACGAACCAAAACTTCGCCATTTTTGACCTTCTGACCACCAAAGCGCTTTACGCCAAGGCGTTGACCGGCATTGTTGTGGATATTCTTGGCGGTACCGCCAGCTTTCACATGTGACATTACTTTTTCCTTAAAATTATGATATCTCTCGCCACGACTTGCCCTTCACGATGATACAAAAGGCCCTCGCGTGACTTATTATTTACATTATACCCCAGTTTCTCGATAGAGTCAAGCATCTCGAGGCGCGAATATTCCCCATTTTCCCTCAGCCAAGCCGGCGCCGCCACCACCACTGGGGTTTCCGCCGCAATTTGCCCCACCAAATTCTTCAAAAATCCCAAAATAATCCTTTCACACTCCTGCTTTTCACCCTTCAACTTAATCTCCGCCGGCGGCAAAGACATCGGTTGTCCCAAATAACCCTCGCAGACCACCGCATCAATCGGCGACCGCCAAGCAAAAGTAGTCGCATTCCCCACCTCCAATTCAAACTTTCCCGTCCGCCCCCAATCGCGCGAAAACTCCTCTCGCTCCACCCCAAAATCGACAGAACGCCCCCTCCGAACCGCACCCTCATCCAACCACTCCAAATTCCGCCGCGCCAATTCCACCATCCGCTCCGAAATATCTGTCCCATAAGCGTCATCCCCCATCAGTAACGCCTCTTGCAAAACCACCCCAGTCCCGCAAAACGGGTCCAAAATCCGCGCTCCCGTCGGCAATTCCCCGCACAGATTTATCAAAATCTGTGCCAATTTTGGCGGCAGCATCCCCACCTTTGCATCCCGCGCCGGCCGCGCTTGGTCTCGCCTCGCATAAGCCTCGACATTTTGCACCCCTATTACCGAATACCATTTTTCGTTAACCCGAATCAACTCAACCTTCTTCGGATTTTTCCCAGACAAACCATTATGCAGAGATGTTGCTGTCGACAAAACCGCTTCTTTATTTTCTACCACTCGCACGCTCCGTCCGTGTCGCACCAAAATCTTCTTTAGCTTCAAAGCCTCCAATTTTGCCGTTTTCCTCGACGCCCTCCTCGAATAATCCGAAATCCCAAGTGTAATCTTCCCCTCCGGCAGCCTCCGTAAAAACTCTAGCGGCGTCACGCCCAATTCTATTCCAATCTTCAAGCATCCGCCCAATCTATCAATATTTGGTCTTTCTGCGCACTCAAAAGTCGCCAACTCCCCCGGAATTCGCCGCACATCAGAAAATAACGCCTCTAGCTCCGCCAAGGAAATCTCCGCTTGTCTGCCTAATACTGCCAAGTATCTCATTTAACAATCAAAAACTTATTTTTACCCTTCTTGATTATTGCCGTTTGTTCAACTTTAACATCCTCTAACACTTTCGCACCATTCACCGTAATTGCCCCTTGCGCCACAAACTCCCGCGCCTTCTTTTTCGACTCCGCCAAGCCATTTTCCATTAGCAAATCAACTATCATTTTACCTTTTTTCGCAACTGGCAAATATTTGCTAAATTCCAAAATCTCATCTTCCGTAAATTCCGCAAAATTCGTCTCACACCCAAACAGAACCTCAATCAAATTTTCAATTGCATCTGTATTAACCTTGCCATGTACTACTTCCGTCACCCCTCGTGCCAAAGCTTTCTGCGCCAAACGCTTCTCTGGCGCCTTCGCGTGCTCCGCCAAAATCCCCTCAATCTCCTCTTTAGGTAGCAAAGTATAAATCTTTATCAGATATTCCACCGCCGCATCCGGTTGATTTAACCAAAATTGATAAAAGTCAAAAATCGAAGTATAATTCCCACTCCCATTATCCGCACTCGCGAGCCAAATCGCATTCCCCTCCGACTTTCCAAACTTCCGCCCCGTCACCGGATCGATCACCAGTGGCGTCGACCACACGTCTGCCTCGCCATCTTCAAGCCGCCGAATCAAATGAATCCCCGAGGTGCAGTTCCCATACTGATCCGCTCCGCAAAGTTGCAAAGCCACCCCATATTTACGATAAAGATACAAGAAATCGTACCCCTGAATCAAAGTATAAGAAAATTCCGCATAAGAAATCCCTGCGCCACCTTCGCCGATCCGATTTTGCACGAACTGCCGATCCAAGAGCTGCGTCATCGAAAACGCCTTACCTACCTCGCGCAAAAACTCCAAATAATTAATATTACGAAACCAATCAAAATTATCCACCATCGTCACATCGTTCGCCCGCACCACGCGCTGAATCTGTTCCTTCAAACAAGCCTTATTGTGCTCCACCTCCTCGAGAGGTTTCAAATCTCGCTCCCCATTATCCTTCGGATCACCGATCTGCCCCGTCGCTCCGCCCACCAAAAGATAAGGCTCATATCCATGCCGCACAAAACAAGCACACATCATCAACGCCGCCAAATTCCCAATCGTCAAAGAATCCGCCGACGGATCTGCACCCCAATAAAATCGCTTATTCTCCCGCGTATCTAAATCCGCTGGATTTTCAATAGTAGTTTCGGCCATAAAGCCACGATAAATAAGTTCCTCTGATAATTTCATACCTCCATTATATCACAAAACCCCAAATTCTCACCCGCCAATTCCCACTCAAAACCCCATCAATCCTTACTCAAATCCCCACCAATTTCACTTTAAAACTCACCGCATAAAAAACAACCCCCCTACAATAATCCCCGCAAACGCCCCCCACCAAAATCTATTCACCAATATACACTCAAATCAAATCCGCCACCGAACCAATCCGCCAAAAATCGTCCCCAGCCACATCCAACCGAGAACCCGCAATCGCATATCCATCAAAAATCGCAAATCATCTCTCGGTCATTGTTACCGTTACCAATCGTCAGCGCGTTTCCGAGCTCTATATCAATTTTCTCGAGATACCTTCTAGCTAGCTTCTCTTTACCTGCCACTTCAGGGCTCACCTCTGCAAAAAACTTATACTCCGCCGGCTCAGGATGCCGCGATTCCAAACTCTACTCCGCCCCGTGCTTTATTCGCCCACTCATCCGCCATCTCATTCAGCGTCGTCCCCACATGCCCCCGCACCCAAACCAACTTCACCGGATACTCTGTATATAATCCGTACAACTCCTTCACAATCTCCAAATTTGCAATCTCCCCCTTACTCTTACGCCATCCCCGCGCTTGCCATCCGGGCGCCCACTTCGTCAATACATTAATCCAAAACTCCGAATCCGAATGAATCTCGCACCCTTCCGCCCCTGCTAGCCGCATCGCCGCAATCATCGCCTTTCCCTCCATCCGGATATTTGTACTATTCGCCTCTCGCCCCAAAGCCACCGGCACTCCACTGCCGTCCGCCAACTGCTCAACCACCGCAAACCCCCCAGGTCCAGGATTCGGCGAAGCGCTCCCATCTGTCCACAAAATTTTCATATTTCTATTTTATCACAATCCTCAAATATCCCCAAAAACCCCTGCCTTAAAATTTACCACCCAATTGAGATAAATGTAAAAATACTCCTAAATTATCTCATCAATAATCCCATATTCCAAAGCCTCCTCCGCACAATTATCCCTGTCCATGTCCTTTTCCACTTGCTCCAGCTTCTTCCCCGTATTCTTCGCAAAAATCTCCGCCAGCCGCTTCTTCAAGAAAATCCCCTCCTTCAGCATAATCTCCTGATCCGTAATCTTCCCCTCCGTTCCCGAAGACGGCTGATGAATCATTACTCGCGCATTTGGTAAACAGTACCGCTTGCCCTTTGCGCCACAAGAAAGCAACATCGCCCCCATCGAAGCCTGTAAACCAATCCCAATTGTCTCCACGTCTGGCTCAATATAATTCATCGTATCAATAATCGCCAATCCATCGTAAACCGACCCACCAGGCGAATTGATATAAAGCTTAATCGGTCGCTTCGGGTCCTCATGCGCCAAAAACAGTAACTGCGCCACCACCAAATTTGCCGTATGCGCATTCACATCCTCCCCGAGAAAAATAATCCGATCATTCAAAAGCCGCGAATAAATATCGTAAGCTCGCTCGCCTCTATTCGTCTCCTCTACCACCGTTGGTACTAAATAATTTTTCATTTTGCCTCCTTTACTAATTTTAGTTTACCACGCACCAGCTTCAAAACCGGAATGTCCCCCTTCTTCAAATCTTCCGCAATCATCGCCTCCGCAAGCAGTGACTCCACCTTATCCTCAATCTTTCGCCTGAGCGGTCTTGCGCCATTTTTCGCATCATACCCCTCCCGAATTAGATAATCCTTCGCCGCCGCATCCACCTTCAGTCCAATTCCCTTCGCCGCCAACCGCTTCTTCAAATCCGAAATCAAATTGTCAAAAATTTGCTCCACATTCTTCCGTGTCAAAGCATGGAATACCAAAATATTATCCAACCGATTAATCAGCTCCGGGCGCATCACCTTCTTCAAGGCTTTCATTGCATAAGCCTTATTCGCCTCATATTCTTCCGCCAAACCCTTCTTATCCTTTACTGTTTTCGCCGTAAATCCGAGCTCCGACTCTCGCATCATATCCGCCGCCCCCAAATTCGAAGTCAAAATCACAATCGTATTATTAAACTTCACCTTATTCCCTTGACCATCAGTCAGTACACCATCCTCCAAAATCTGCAACAGAAGATTAAACACATCCGGATGCGCCTTCTCAATCTCGTCAAACAAAATCACCGAATAAGGCTTCCGTCGCACCGCCTCCGTCAACTTGCCGCCGTCATCATACCCAATATATCCCGCCGGCGCACCCACTAGTCGCGATACATTATGCTTTTCGCCGAACTCACTCATATCAATCTTAGTCAAAGCATTTTCACCCCCAAAAACTTCCCGCGCAATCACCCGCGCCAGCTCAGTTTTTCCCACCCCTGTCGGTCCCATAAACAAAAACGACCCAATCGGACGCTTAGTATCCGTAATCCCACTTCGCCCCCGTCGAATCGCCTTCGCCACCGCCGCCACAGCCTCGTCTTGCCCAATCACCGACTTTCTTAGTCCGTCTTCTAGCCCGAGCAACATTTTCATCTCGCTCCCGTGCACCTTCGAAACCGGAATCCCTGTTTTAAGAGACACCGCCGTTGCCAAATTCTCCTCTGTCAAAACCGGATTTTCCGTCTTTTTCACCCCCGCCTTCTCCAATTTTTTAATTTCTTGCTCCAATTTTGCCAGCTCCGTCTTCAGATTCGCCGCCTTTTCATATTCCTCTTTCTCTGCCGCCGCCGTAACCTTTTCCTCGAGCGTTGCCTTCTCGATCTTCATTTTCTTATACTTCCCTCCGCCCTTTTTATCAGCCTCCACCTTCGCAATCGCCGCCGCCTCATCAATCACATCAATCACCTTATCCGGCATAAACCGATCATTGATGTAACGCTGACTCATTGTCGTCGCCGTTTCCAAAATCTCATCCGGAATCACCACACCATGATGCTTCTCATAATGACCCTTAATTCCCTTCAAAATTCGCACCGTCACCGCCGCCGACGGCTCCTCCACCATCACCGTCTGAAATCGCCGCGCCAGCGCCTTATCCTTCTCGAT
>CAVEGL010000047.1:0-1700 GCA_963615165.1 bacterium
ATGAAGAGGATTGCGACTGTTCCTGTAGCGACGAAGCTAAGAATGAGGCTGTGATGAAAATCGTATCAGAAGATGAAAACGGAGATATCGAAGAGACCGAAGACGCGGAAGATACTGAAAAAACCGAAGAAACCGAGAAAACTGAAAAAACTAAAAAACCCGAAGGCGTTTCTAAGACTGCCGCTATAAAAACTCGCAAAAAGTCAACTGCCAAAACTACGAAAACCGCTAAAACCACCAAAACTCAGAAGTCGGACGCTAAATGAGTCTAAAATCTAGTGATTTCGTACATTTGCATAACCATACGCACTATTCGTTGTTGGATGGCTTGACAAAAATACCAGATTTGGTAGATTTTGTCAAGTCGGACGGGATGGAGGCGGTAGCTGTGACTGACCACGGGACGATGTCTGGGTTAGTAGAGTTATATAAAACTTGCAACGATGCAGGCATTAAACCGATTTTGGGGCTGGAATCCTATGTGGCGGCGCGCAAAATGACAGATCGCGACCCTGCACACGACAAGAAACGGTATCACATTACGCTGATTGCGATGAATAATAAAGGCTTTGAAAACCTTTGCAATATCATGAGTAATGCCGAAATTCATGGCAAATATTACAAGCCGCGCACCGACCATGACGAGCTCGAGAAGTACAGCGAGGGGATCATCTGCCTTTCTGGTTGTATGGGGTCGGAAATCTCTGAGGCGATTCGTGCCGGCGACGACGAGCGCGCGCTTAAGCTGATTGATTGGTATAGGAATGTTTTCAAGGATCGTTTTTATCTGGAGATGCAAGACCACGGTCACCCAAAATCCTCCACTCACTCGACCGAGCAAAAGAAGGTGAACGATTGGCACATGGCGCATGCTGAGGAATTGGGGTTGCCACTTGTGGTGACTTGCGACGCACACTATCTGACGAAGGAAGATCAGGACGCGCACGAGGTTTTGCTTTGTGTGGGGACGGCGGCGAATTTGTCTGACACAAATCGGATGACACTGAAAGATTATGATTTACATCTGATTCCGTCTCAAGAAATCATTAGCCACTGGGAGGACACTTGCCCGGAGGCGGTCTTGAATACACGTCGAATTGCCGAGCGTTGCGAGGTGGATTTGCAACTTGGTCGGATTTTGATTCCGAAGTTTCCGGTCCCAGATGGCGATGACGAAAAGTCTTATCTGGACAAATTAGTTTTTCAGGGATTAGTGCATCGATATGCGGGCAAAACATTGGAAGAAGTAGCGGAGATTACGGTGTCAGAATGTCGCAAAATTCTCGAAAAAATCGACGAAACGCGCGACGAAACGCACAAAATTTTGCCTCGTATCGATTATGAGCTTTCGGTGGTGGACAAAATGGGCTACAATGGTTACTTTTTAATTGTGCAAGATTTTATCAACTGGGGCAAGTCTAAGCGTATCGTGTATGGTCCGGGGCGTGGCAGTGCGGCAGGAGCGATTTTGGCTTATGCGTTAAGGATTACGGAGCTCGACCCACTGAAGTATGACTTGCTGTTTGAGCGGTTCTTGAATCCGGACCGCATTTCGATGCCGGATATCGATACCGATATTCAAGATACCCGCCGCGACGAGGTGATCGAGTATTGTACTGAGAAATATGGCTATGCTCGGGTTTCGAATATTGCCACTTTCGGTAAAATGATGGCAAAAAACGCAGTGCGCGATGTGGCGA
>CAVEGL010000047.1:1710-5802 GCA_963615165.1 bacterium
CTGTAATGGGTCATCATGTACACCTAAAAGACGCCATTCGCGACGTGCCGGATTTGAAGCAAGAATACGAAACCAACCCCATCTCGAAAGAGGTGATTGATTTTGCGGCGAAGCTCGAGGGGACGATTCGCAATCACGGCGTACATGCCTGCGGAGTGGTGATTGCACCAGATGATTTGGTGAAATTTTTGCCGCTTGAGGTTTCGGCGAAAGGTCCGATTGCAACGCAATATCCTTGCGGGACGGTAGAAGAATTGGGGCTGCTCAAGATGGACTTCTTGGGACTGTCGAACTTGTCGGTGATCAATAACGCGCTCCGAATGATTCGCAAAGTTTACCACAACGACCTAGACATGTATTCCGTGCCGCTAGACGACGAAGAAACTTACAAATTATTGCAACGCGCAGAAACAACTGGCGTGTTTCAGTTAGAATCGGCTGGCATGAAGCGCTATCTGAAGGACTTGCGGGCCAGTTCTTTTGAGGATATCATCGCTATGGTGGCGCTTTATCGCCCCGGTCCGATGCAGTTTATTGATTCTTTTATTCGCCGCAAGCACGGGCAAGAACCCATTACTTACCTGCATCCTGGGCTAGAAAATTCTCTAAAAAGCACTTACGGTATCATGATCTACCAAGAGCAGTTCATGCAGATTTCGAAGGAATGGTGCGGATTTACGGGCGGGCAGGCTGATACTTTACGTAAAGCAGTGGGGAAAAAGAAAGTCAAATTGATGGAACAAGTAAAGCCGCAGTTTATCAAGGGTGCCGTAGAGGTGGGTGGCGCCACTGAGGAGATTGCGGAGATTTTTTGGGGGCAACTGCTAGATTTCGCGAACTATTGCTTTAATAAGTCCCACGCAGCGTGCTATGCCTTGGTCGCGTATTGGACGGCTTACCTGAAGGCACATTATCCAGATGCTTTTATGGCGGCGCTGATGACCGCCGACATGCGCTGGACGGATCGTTTGGCGATTGAGATTTCTGAATGTAAGCGCATGGGGATTAAAGTTTTGGGGCCAGATATTAATCAGAGTTACGGCGATTTCGGGATTGTGGGTGGCGAAAACACGATTCGCTTTGGGCTTTCTGGTATTAAGAGCATGGGAAAAGCCCTAGTTGAAGACATCGTAATCCCTGAGCGCGACCATGGCGGCGAATTTAAGTCTGTTTGTGATTTTGCCAAGCGTGTCGACTCGACTAAGTTCAATAAGAAGTCCTGGGAAGCCGCCATCAAAACTGGCGCTTTCGACCGTTTTGGTCATTCGCGTTCGGATTTGCTCTTTAATTTGGAGTCTATTCAAGCTTACGGGGCCAAAATTCAAAAAGATGTGGGTTCTGGGCAGGCGGATTTGTTCGGCATGATGGGGGAGGCTGGCGTAGTTCCAGAGGTAGAGATCAAAAAGGCGCCAATGCAACACGCCGGGAAGGAACAACTTTTGTGGGAGCGCGACTTGATGGGGCTTTATCTTTCCGCACATCCGCTCGACAAGTATGATACTTATTTTGAAGAGCAAACCCACCCGATGAGTTATATTTCCGCGGATTATAATAACAAAATTATTACTGTAGGCGGGATCATTACGGCTGTTCGCACTATTTTGACCAAAAAGGGAGACAAAATGGCTTTTGTGAAGATCGAAAATAAGTCAAGCGAGACAGAATTTATTGTATTTCCGAATGTTTTTGCGGAATTTGGGGGCAAACTGGTGGTGGATAATGTGGTGCGAGTGAAAGGCAAGGTTAACGCCACCGACAAAGACGGCAATATAACTTCCGAAGTGAAGATTTTGGCGGAAACTGTAGAAGCTATCTCTGATGAGATGCTAGATAATTACCGCCCCACCGGGACTAAATTGGCTGCGCCGACGGCGGCGCCAGATACTGGGCGGCGTAAATATAGTAAAACTTCGGCCGAGAAAGTTTATGCGGGAGCGAAGCGTCCCGCGGCGACTGCTACTAGCGACACCGCGCCGCGCGTGTTCAAAAATCCTCCGAAGGACCCCCGTAAGGAGCGTTTGTATCTGTTAATCGACGACATTGATGACACCGATACTTTGGCGGCGGTGCGGCGGCTTGCAGATTTGAACCCTGGTTTTCAGGATGTAATTTTGGTAATCAAAGAGCACGAAACCAAACGCCCTTTGAGAATGCCGTTCAAGATTGACGCTTCACCAGAGGTGATACAGAAATACTGTGATTTGCTTTCATCTGATCATGTTAAATTAGTTTAGTTTTTTTGGCGGTGCGAATGGTTGGATATCTCTCTGGAATTCTTTCCGACTAGAAATGTGGGGGCGGGCGGCATGGATGGCTGAACGTCTATTTTAGAGTGATTAAGCGGATTTACATAGTGGACAATATCTGCCTGAATGAGTTCTCCTGGCGCAGTGGGAAGTGGCCGTTTCTCGTTTTAGCGATATTTACGCTTCTTTCGCTAGGATTTATTTCTTTTAATCGATGAAAGACTGATGTCCTTGTGGGGATGTTCCATTTTGTAAATAAGTTCAAAGGCTATCTTATTCTTATGCAAGGTTTATTGCGAAGGTGCTGGGCTATTACGATTTCTTGCAGATAACGCAAAAATATGATATAATATTTATAGACGTGCCCAATTCCGGGCTTGTGTTTTTATATCTTTAGAAAGGTTGGCGACTATGTATGTCCAGAAACTACGAATTGGACAATCTCAAGTCCAGAAAACAAGACGCTTTTCAGCATAAACAGGCTGCATTCCAGAGATATGCCGATACGCGAGATTGCTGCAATGAGGCTCACGGTGCTATAAAGTCTGCATGGAACGAAAAATGTTCTGCAAGAGAATAAATGAATCGTGAGTATGATGAAAAGCAGAGGTCCAGTGGGTGCTATCGCGAGGTTTGGGACGAATACGGTCGCATCCGCGACGAGTTGAATGCTGGAATTAGCGAACTTGCTCGCGAGATAAAGACGCCAGACGTGATGCCGAATATCGTGCACCGAAGACTGATTCTTCGGCTTTTCGCAGGGTGAAAGATGCTTTTGAACGCGCGAAGTCTAGTTATGAGTCCGCTCAGGCAGAGTTTAAACGTTTAAAAGCCGAACGGGATCGCCTGAAAGGCCGAGTTTGATTCAGCTCAGGAAGAACATATCCGTTTTAAGGAAGAATCCTAGAAAAAACTTGAAGAAGTCAAGGCAAACAACAAGCGCGAGCGCGAGAGAACACTCACCGTTGGCACTGACATATTCGATGGTAAACCTGCCAAAATCCGCCACCGTGACGATTCTGCTTAAAAATAATATAATATATCATAATCACGATGGAAAAATTAATCAGCACGAATTAGCAGAAATACTCGATTCTTACGGTATTAGTGGTGTTTTTTATGATACATCAAAATGGATTACACCTGATTCGATGGTTTATATATTTTCAGATAAAGATGGCGCCAATTATGTTCTTTATGCAGCAGATTATCTTGGTGGTTATGAAGATTTAGATATGCCACATGATTTCGCTTTTGACGACGGATATCCATATAGTAAAGTGTCGTTCCGTGCGATAAAAATCTTTTCATATAAAAAAGACACCAAGAAGAAAGCCGACGGATATATTGACGATAATCATTATTGGACTAAAGCTAGCACCGGCGATATACGTGTGCTGTTCGCCGTAGATGAATTGAAAATATAAGAATAATGATTTTGCGATACAACATATTTTATGATGAACTATAGATCTGAGGAAGAATTGAACAAAATATTAAAGAATTTTGATGTTCCAGAATTATTTTACAAAAGCAAAGAAGATGCTGGACCGGACGAAGAGCTATACTTCTTTGAAGATGAAAATAAAAACGAATACGGACTTTGGTCTCGTGATTATATGTCCGAATTAGAATATGAAGCGAATGGCTTAAAAAACATTTTGGCATAGAAATTAAAGAGTGGATAAAAACTTCCGCCAGCGAAGATACTATTGAAGATAGTGGTGACACGTTTGCGTTATTCAAAATGTAGTATTCCTATACTTTTTTCACGTTGCGATTCTATTAAATATTTTTTACAATAACCGGTATATATATTTCGTCATCAGTGTAGCCTGCATGATTC
>CAVEGL010000048.1:0-5038 GCA_963615165.1 bacterium
CTTCACCCCCTCCGTCTCCAACGCCCGCCGCAAAACCTGCAAAATATCCGCCTTCCCTAACGCCGCAATCACTACCACTCGCGACCGCGACAGTAGCGCCGGAATCACCTCAAAACTCGGATTTTCCGTCGTCGCCCCAATCAGCGTCACCAGCCCAGACTCCACATGCGGCAAAAAAGCATCCTGTTGCGCCTTATTAAACCGATGGATCTCATCCACAAACAACACCGTCCGCACCCCCAAATTCCAATTCACCTTCGCTCGCTCCACCACCTCAACCACATCCTTCTTCCCCGCCGTCACCGCCGAAATCTCCATAAAATCCGCCGCAAATTCCTGCGCCAAAATCCGCGCCAGAGTCGTCTTCCCAGTACCAGGCGGCCCCCAAAAAATCAAATTCACCGGCTCCTTCTTGCGCGCAATCTCCGTCAAAATCCGCCCCTCGCCCACCACTTCACTCTGCCCCACCACCTCATCCAAACTCTGCGGTCGCATTCGCTCCGCCAATGGTCTCCTATTCATGTTACCATTATACTGGATTTTTTGCTTTTTGCCAAAATAAACATCCCGATCAGCGCAAAAATATAAGTATCCCCAATCAAAAAACTCAAACGCCCATAACCAAAGAAAAAATATAAGCATCCTCAACAAAAGACAAAAAAACGCCCCGCTCAAAATTTCCAACACCCCCAACCTTATTTTCCCAACAACCCTCATATTTTACTTATTTAATAAAAATCACATTTATGATAAAATTAAATCAACAATAATAAAGGAGTACTATGCATAATATAACCTATAACACATCAGATTATAACTCGCTCTACACGATGATGGACAATAACACTGTCACTGGTTCATTTAGTGGCGCCGGCGACTGGAGTATCATTGCCGCCGTTTTGGCAATCGTCGGCGGTATTTTGGTTTATTTTCTCTTCGTCAAAGCCAAAACCACAACCAAAAACAAATTCCTTCTTTGGCTCAAAGATTTCCTCTCCTTCAAAATTATGTGGATCGAGCCAATCCTCAAGGTTATCTACTACATCGCCACCATCTTCGTAATTCTCATCTCCTTCAGTCTCATTAGTAGTAGCTTTGCAAGTTTCCTCATCACTCTCGTCAGCGGCCCCATCATCATCCGTCTCGTCTACGAAGCCGCCATGATGTTCATCATGATTTGGCGCAACACCAAAGATATCGCCGAAAACACCAAAAAATAACCACCCCCCCTGAAGGGGGTATTTTCTTGAACAACCAAAACCACATTTTCTTAATTGCTGCACACCACAAAAACCTTCAAATCCCACAACCCACCCAAAAGTCCCAAAAAAATCCAAAAAACACACAAAGGCCTCCAAAATCATCAAGAATCCCCCTCTAAACCTCATAAGCCGGCAAATCATCCTCCGGAAAAACATCAAAATCCCCCTCACCCCATTCGTCCTCCCCGTTCCAGTCCTCCCCCGCACTACCATAAGGATTATACCCCAGCTCCGTCAAAAACCGCGACGGCACATTATAATTCCGATTCCCATAAGTCAGCCGCGACCCCGCATAAGTCAAAAACAACTTCCGCATCGCCCGTGTCATTCCCACATACATCAATCGTCTCTCCTCCTCCAAATCTGCCTCGTCGCTCATCGCCCTATTACCAGGGAACAAACCGTCCTCTAACCCCACAATAAACACTACCGGAAACTCCAGCCCCTTTGCCGCATGCAGAGTCATCAGAGTCACAGCATCATCTCCCCCGCTTTCGTCCGCCGCCGACATCAACGCCGCGTCCGCCAAAAACTCCGCCAAACTATCGTACGCCGCCGCATTCCCCACCAATACCTCCAAATTCCCCATCTTATCCTCGCCGCTCGGCGTGCCATCGTTCACCAAAGTCTTAAAATCAAAATATTCCACCACACGCCGCACCACAGCTCCCGGATTTTCGCCTTCCACCACCGACTTCAAAAAGTTCACCAACCGTGCCAAACCATTCCGCGCCTTCCCGCTCCTCAAAACCTCCAACAAATCCGGATCGAGCAACGGTCGCCGCTCCGCAATAGCGTCCATCGCCATCAAAACTCGCCCCAGCGACGCATCCCCCACTCCAGACAAAACATTCTTAACCACCCGCTCCAAGCTCACCTTATCTCGCTGATTCTCCACCAATTTCAAAATCGCCAGCACGTCCTTCACCTCCTTGCGGTCATAAAATCGCACCCCACCCACAATCTTATACGGAATCCGCATCGCCATAAAAGCCTTCTCAAAATTATAAGATTGCGCATTCGTCCGATAAAGCACCGCGAAATCTCCATATCCTCGATAATCCTTTAATAAGTTCAAAATCTTCAGCGCCACAAAATTCGCCTCCTCCGTCTCATCCCGCACCGCCTCAATATCCACCGGCTCACCCTCGCCCAACTCCGTAAATAAAGTCTTCTCCGCACGCTGCTTATTTTGCGTGATAATCTTCTGCGAAGCCGCCAAAATATTCCCCGTCGAACGATAATTCTGCTCCAACCGTATCACCTTCGCCCCAGGAAAATCCCGTTCAAAATTCAAAATATTCGTAAAATCCGCTCCACGCCAAGAGTAAATCGACTGCCAATCGTCTCCCACCACACAAATATTGCGCTCCCCTCCCACCAAAAGCCGCACGATACTGTATTGCACCCTATTCGTATCCTGATACTCGTCAATCAAAATATGCCGAAACCGTTGCTGCCATTTTCGCCGAATTTCTGGAAACTTCTTCAAGAGTTCGTATTCTTTTAGCAACAGATCATCAAAGTCCAGCGCGCCCGCCTTCTGCTTTTCCTCTTCGTAGCGCGCAAAAAGCTCCGCCACCGATTTCTGGTTCGCATAAGTCGCCGTCTCCGCATAAATTTCCGGCGTATTTCCCTGATTTTTCTCGCTCGAAATAATACTCTGCACCATTTTGGGCTTCAATCCCTTATTATCGGTCATCCCCAGTTCTCGCATCAACCGCCGTATCAAAGTCATCTGATCGTCCGTATCGTAAATCACAAAATTCGCATCAAGCCCCAAAGCCGCCGCCTCCACTCGCAAAATCCGCACCGCAATCCCGTGAAAAGTCCCCATATAAGGCATAAAATTCCGCGGCAACTCGCGCGCATCATCTTCGCTCCGCACCAGTTTCCACAACCGCTCCCGCATCTCCCGCGCCGCCTTATTCGTAAAAGTCACCGCCAAAATCTCCCCCGCCCGCACTCCGTGTCGCAACAGATTAGCAATCCGATGCGTCAAAGTCTTCGTCTTACCCGACCCTGCCCCCGCCAAAATCAAAAGTGGCCCCGTCAATGTCTCCACTGCCTCGCGCTGCGCCGCATTCAAGCCTCCAACCAAATCCTTCATTCCTCCATTATAGCACATTTTTAGGACGAATCTCGCATGCAAGCCTTAAACTCGAGAAAAGGTCAGATTGGTCATATGAAAAAAAGAAAAATAAATTATATTGTTGCTTATAAACTAGATAAAATTGCCCGTTCGGTTCGTGACTTGGAAGAACTAATACCAGTCTTAGAACAATACAATTGCTTTCTACTATGCGATAGAAATAATGCTAATACTTCTTAGAAGATTTTTCGTGAGAATGCTTACAATATTATCTCAATTAGAAGTTACCACTCGACTCCTAAAGGTCCACCTCTCCCTCACTAAAGCGACCGGGAAGAGGTGTAGACAACGCGAAACGGAGGCTGGAGCTATCACTGTTATAAGCCGCATAAAGAGCCTGATATTCTCCACTATTTTTACCCGTTGACATACGCCAGACACAAGGGCAGATGTTTTGAGTAACATTACCGCTGTTACGACTGAAACAAATAGTCCTTACAGATGCGGCACAGCAGTTATAGTATGCGTCTATTTTGCCGCTACCATTTCCGTAGCTGATTGCAGTGATGTTTTTTTGGAAGTAAGATTGATGTAAGCATCAGTATAGGACATGCCAAGATAGATATTTAGTGCAGGTAAGGTACAGAAAGATGTGGTTATATTAGCATCCGAATTGGCAAACGTAATCGTATTCGTACCCCCCCAACGAAGATTATCCAGCACCCAAACCTTCCCATCTGCCAACTTGGAAATATAGTACATTTCTCCATCCCGCGAATCTTAAAGTTGGTGAGTCGAATTTGGCGGTATCAGCACAAACAGAATCCGTATTTGTAAGTGAAGTTATGGCGGTGGAATTGGAGCTAATGGCTAACGTGTAGTCAGAAATATTATTCGTAGAGGATTTCTGCGGTTTAGCCTGAGACGCCTTGGCTGGCGGTGGTGCTTACACCCAAGAGGGTAAACAGGGTAATAAAGGAGATGCGAGGATTGAGAGTACTGGTGGTGAGCTTGGGTGGAGGGGAGATGAGCATAGCAGGCAGGATGAGTACCGAAAAGACTAGTAAAGTTGATGAGGTTTTGATGATGGCAGCTAAGTACTTGAGAGAGCCTTTTTGCAGGATACTAGGGCGCGCGAGTTGCATGTAGAAAAACTGACTGAACCAGTCTAATCACCCGATTTTGTTCTAGTATTTTAGATACCTTTTGTTTTTTATTCATGATAATTTATGTTACATTTTAGTTTGAGATCTTTATGCAAGGGGGCTTGGAAACTTTTTGGAAGTTTGGAAGATTATTTTAAAAATTTTCCCGAATTTATTTTAGAGAAGTTTTGGAATCTGCGAAAATCTTTCAAAAAGCCTTTTTGAAATCTGCAGGAATCTTTCAAAAGATCCGGTATCACCGGGGTTCTTCCAAGCCGCACTGTTCACCCCTCATCGCTCAGCCAGAAAGATGCCCAGTCACCCTCAACAAAATAGCAACCACCTTTTCAAATCCCCAACCCCATGCTATAATTACTCCATGAATCTTTACCTAGACACTTCCACAGACGCCACCATTCTCAAACTAAATGACAAAGAATATATTTACAACAGCCAGCGCGATCTCGCCAAAAACCTCCTCTCATTCATCCAAAACGCCCTCCCCGAAAATCACAACACCATCCAAGACATCACCAAAA
>CAVEGL010000048.1:5133-5700 GCA_963615165.1 bacterium
GGTCCAGGCTCCTTTACCGGTCTCCGCATCGGCGCCACCGTCGTCAATACCCTCGCCCATGAACTAAATATCCCTTTATACGACCACCGCGGCGAAAAACACCCTCTCATCCTCCCCGACTACGGCCGCCCCGCCAACATCACCGCCCCTAAAAAATAACTTTATGCTATAATTGAAACATGAAACACGAAATGAATCTACAGCCAAAATACTTCGATTTCATCAAAAACGGCACTAAACGTATTGAGCTCCGCCTTTATGATGAAAAAAGAAGTAAAATTCAGCTTGGCGACGTCATTGAGTTTTCAAAATCAGAAAACAACAAAATAGAAGCGGAAGTCATCGGACTCTTAAGGTACGAGAATTTCACAGATCTATTAGAAGATTTCGATATCTCCGTTTTAGCCGACAGTTCAATGACAAAACAAGAATTACTTGACGTATTAAGTGAATTTTATACGCCGGAAAAACAAGCCGAGTGCGGAGTTCTCGGCATTCGTTTGCGGATACTATAAAAATAAAGGCACCCTCGCAAGGGTGCCTTGTTGCCGATAGTTGATGCTATAT
>CAVEGL010000049.1:0-5696 GCA_963615165.1 bacterium
GTTTTCGACAAGTTTTCAACATTTTTTCATAAGTTTTCAACAATTGTTGAAAAGTTTTCAACATTTTTTGTTGCTGCGTGAAGGATGAGCACGACAGCAAAGAATACGGGGGTAAATGCCTCGCGGAGGAAAGGCGGGTGCAGCCTACCCCTTCCTCAACCTCTTGTCAAGTATTTTTTGTCCACCAACTTTCCCCTGTTGAAGGGGGGTATCGGCGGGGGTGGTATCGAGTAATTTTCGTTTCCAAATCTGCCGCGAGAATCTCATTTTCATTTTCATTTTGAAAATTTCATTTTCATTTTCGTTTTGAAAAGTTTCATTTTCGTTTTGAAATTTCATTTTCACTTTCAATTTGATTTTGAATTTTCAAAAAAATTTCACAAACTTTTCACAAACTTTTCACGAAAGTTTCACAGGATGAAAAGTTCCAAATGTACACTATATAGTAGTCATTTGCCGCATACCTTCATCCTCACACTTGGACTTCCAATAGCCTAAAAAATTCTACTTGGCTACCGTCCAGATTTTATAGTATAATATAGTTAACAAAGGGGTTGAGGGGAAGAAAAGCTTCCCACCCTGAGACAAAGGAAAGAGGTCCGCCTTATGGCCACCACCACCACCATCACCCGCAAGCAGATGTTCCAGTTCATCGCCGAGCAGCTTCAGAACGACCCCGAGGTCGTGAAGTTCTGCGAGAAGGAGATTGAGAAGCTGAGCAAGCCGAGGGTCAACCGCAAGAGCATGGAGTCCCGTGTTCACGTCTACGACTTCCTCACTGCTCAGACCGAGCCGAAGACCAAGGCTGAGATTGCGTCGGCCCTTGACGTCTCCATCCAGAAGGCTGGTGCGGCGGTTGATGCTCTGGTCAAGGAGGGCACGGTCATCCGCATCGAGGGTGAGGGCAAGACTGGCAAGGCGAAGTTCGTCGTTGCGAGCATGAACTAGTACTACTACCTTTTGAGGTATCCCCGTCCCCGGAACCAAAGTTCGGTAAGACGGTACTCATACCAAGACCCTCGGAGGAGGAAACCTGTCTATAGACTGGCTGAGCTTCGCTCCAAAGGTTTGCCGGGATGAATCCCCGGGGGTCGCCATACATAGCCATTCCTGAAGTGACGGGTGAGTCCAAGAGCCAAAGAATGGTACCATATAAAGGAGCCTGCGGGGAGTCCCTGCGGGTTCCTTTTTTTATGCGGCGAACGTTATGGTTTTTTTGTGCGGCCGAAAGAAAACACTTGACGAACACCAGTTCGGTATAATTTTGTTAAAATATTGTGTGCTAAACAAAAAATACTTGACGAACACCAGTTCGATATGATTTTGTAAAAAAATAGGCGGCGTTCGATAAAAAGTACTTGACAAACACCAGTTCGGGTACATAATCAAAAGCTATGGCCGCATGCCATATGCGGCGAAGGTCCCTTAATTAATTCCATATACAGATACATTCCTTTCTCTCTTGGAGACGAACATATATTCGATTCAACTATTGGTTGAAGGTGTCGGCGAGACGGAAGACAGACCTATATATATTTTTTTTATAGATAAAAAATTTTCTCTTGACAAAAAAATTTTTTTTCGGGATTTTCGGGATTTTTTCCATATACCTGCTGTCAAGGCCCAGTTTCCTGAAAAGTTGCCATATACGTGCGCGGGGCGGGCCACGGCCGTACACGGTGGAATTTTCATGAATTTTCAAATAAGGGTTGACAAATACAATTGTTTGTGTTCTGAACATTTGTTTGAGGTCGGTACCTTACTGTAGCTAAATAAATCACGGCTTTTTTGTTGCCCCTTATCCGCTATTTGCGGATACCCGACTACCGACTACAGATAGAATACTCCAACGCCGGGGGTCCCAGCCCCTCGCGGGGCAACTCCACAGAATGAACACAAATACACCTAGGGGGATATCTGGTATCCGGTATCCGTGGCAAAACGTCTGTAAGGCATTCTAAGGCGTTTTAAGGGGGTGTTTTGTTTTGGGGGTACCCCTACTAGGGGGTTGAAATTCTAAGGGCTTAAAACGCCTTATTTAAGGCGATTTAAGAGAAGTTAACCTAGGGTAACTTCCACCCCGAAACTGAAATAGTTACGTTGTTAAATTTGCCGTGTGAGCCATTCTAAGGCGTTCTAAGGGGGGGTTTTAGTTTTCGCCTATTTAAGTTCACCGGGCGAGATACGACCCCGCAAAAAGTTAACCGGGGTTAACTTTCGCCGCACACAAAAAAAGTTAACCAGGGTTAACTTCTGGGGTCACTTGGAGAGTTAGCCTAGGTTAACTTTTGGGGTAGGGAAAACCCCCCGCCCGAGGGCGAGGGGTTCAACCTGAGGTTTAGTCCTCCGTAGGCTCCATGCCGGGGATGCCATAGGTCAACTTGCCGTTGACCTTGCCGCAACGAACAAGCGTTCCGGTTGCAACCCCCTTATTGATAACAGCCGTGATACCCTGCGTCTTGGTGACGTACTCACAAATACCGGCGTTCATAATCTCTGCGAGGGTAACCGGGGAACCCTTGGCGACGATAAAGTCGGCAACCTTGGCGGCATAAGCCGTGTTGCGGACGCTCGCTTTGGACTCACGCTTAGCGTTCGTCTTGGGCTTAGCAGCCTGTGCGAGCATGTGCGCAACCTTGGCGGCGAGGTCATCGACCGTGAACCCCCCCTCAACCTTAGCGAGGGCATCCGTGGTAGACGTGCCATTAATGGCAACGTCCGCGAGGATAGCGAGAGTCTTGGCGTTGGTGAGCTTGGTGGTAGCCATAGGGCAACCCCTTTCCCGTCCCGGGGGCGGAAGTCCCTTTGACTTCCCCCGTCCCCCTTTGGACTACGTCCATGATAGCACCTATTGAAAATGCATGTTTTCGGCAACCTTGAAATGTGCAGACTTTGTGAAAACCCCAGGTAGATGCCCAAATTTTGATCAGATTTTTAGTTAGCCTAGGGTAACTTTCTGGGGCTAGAATGCATAGAATGAATAATAAAATGCATACGATACACGGGGGTTGCACGTGGGCGGGGGGTATCCGTAGCAGCTAAAGCGCATTCTAAGGCGTTGTAAGGCGTTCTAAGGCGTTGTAAGGGGTTGTAGGCTATCCGGCTAGGGGCTTAAAATTCTAGGGGCTTAGAACGGCTTAAAATGAGCCATTCTAAGGCTATCTAAGCAAAGTTAACCTAGGTTAACACCCGCTAGAAACCTGAAATAGTTATGACGTTAAATTTGCCATGAGACGCCCTGTGAGCCATTCTAAGGGGGGGTTTTAAAATTTGCCTAGGCGGATACGTGCCCGGGGGCTTAAAACGGCTTAGAATCGTTCGTTAGGTACCTAACTATTTGCGGCTATCCAATAGTGATAGTAAGGTACCTAACTATCAATTGTGTAGAATTTGTGCGGGGGTTGCATTCGGCTGTGTTTGGCGTTACCCTTACAGGGAGGGAGGGCGGGGAGTATACCAAAAAAGTTAACTTAGGTTAACTTTTTTATTTGCCCACTTTCGAAAAGTTAACTTAGGTTAACTTAGGGGACACCAAAAAAGTTAACCTTGGTTAACTTCGGATCCGGCTGCGAGTTAACCTCGGCTAACTTTTGGGCGGATCTGAGTTAACCTTGGTTAACTTTTCTACTTTACTAAACTAAAGTGCCGCACTTTACTAAACTAAAGTGATAATAAGGTACCTAATAATTAGGTACCTAACTATTGTTTGATAAAATAAGGGATACCCCCTTGGGGTATCCCCTAAATTTTACTGTGCGAGGTATTCGCGATACGCCTTCTTTGCGTCAACCCACCCCTTGCCGCACGTGTGGCGGGTTTTCTTATGCAGCTTCTTACACTTGGAAAGAATAAACCCCTCAATTTCACAGTCTGCAACGGCGGTGTGACGCTCCACAAATTCAGACTTGCCGGAAAGGTAGCGGTACACAACTTCTGCGGAAGTTTTGGGGTTGCCCTTGTCGGTAAAATAGCCGTTGCAATCGCAGAACTTAATGAAGCCCTTGGAGCTAGTCACGCATGACGCATAATCCCAAATATCGCGCACCTTAACGCCATACGGCATGAAGAAGTTAATAAAGCCGTTGGAAAGCCTGCGCACCGTGGCGTTAAGGGCTTGCACGTCAAAATTGACGTTGTACGCCCAAATAGTGCGAACGTTGTACTCACGGCAGACGTTGCGGAAAGTGCGAAAAGCCGTGAGGCAGTCGACCATTTGCCACTCACTACCAGCGGCAAAGCCGATACCCGCATAATACTTAGGAAGCTTAGCCGCATAATAAGCGGAGTTCATGAGGGCGGAATCGTTGAATGTTTCAGAGATGACGAAAGAGCGGCGGGTAAGTTCCTCACCCTTGCCGTTGTAGACGATAAAGCCAAAATCATAGACGGCAGAGTCGGAGGGCGACACATAATCACGCACGACAACGGGGGCAGTTTCGGTATCGAGGACAACGTAGTTAGCCATGGTAAATTTCCTTTCGGGTTGGTGGTTGGTGGCTACGGTTAATAATGTACTAGGCATACCCACGGGGTGCAATACCCTACGCACAATCTCCACAATCTCAACACATTTAGGGTTTGTGTTCGTTTTGTGTAGAATGCTTTTTAATGTTTTGCATAATCAGGTAGTTTTATGCAATTGTTAACGTTAACATAGGGAAATTATGCATTCTACTTGCATAATCCAATAGAAAGTATGCATTTGACAAAACGGCAAAAGTGTGAAATCGAACGTTTGTTCGGTAAACCTACAGAATTGTAGATTCATTAACCGGACTACCCACGGCACAACTTAATAGTACCAAACCCCCGGCGAGGGTCAAGAGGTATCACAGAATCTTCACATTTCAAAACGAGCCATTCTAAGGCGATTTGCGGGAAGTTAACCATGGTTAACACCCGACCGAAACCTGAAAAGGTTACATTGTTAAATTTCTCATTAGAGCCATTCTAAGCCATTCTAAGGCGTTTTAAGCGTTTGCGGGTAGGCGGGTACCGCCCTGAGGGCTTAGAGGGGCTTAAAACGGCTCCAATAGTCGGAGGTAAAATGTTAACGTTAACATGCGGCGGGTATCTTTTTTTTAAAAAGTCCCTAACTGTAGAGAAAGTGTAACGACTCTTTCTTGCCCCTGCCGTGCTATTTGCGCGGCTTCGACTATCGACTAACTAAATAATACCAGACGGCTAGTCTGTGTCAACCGCTTCACAGTTTCTTCACATTTGCGGCCACTTTACTAAACTAAAGTGATTGTAAGGTACCTTAGTATTATCGTACGTATGTTCGATTGAGTAAACGATTACCCAATTGTGCTACGAGTAATCGATTACCCAAACGTACAATTTTCTTTCAGAAAACTTTCAGGTTACTTTCAGGTTCGGCATTTTCTTACCGGACATTAAATCAGTTGGGGAATTAATGTCCGGTAGTTGCACGCACAACGCAGAATTTCCCGCAACTCGTCTACCTGCGGTTTGACAAAACTTCCCGTTTTGTGACAAAAAACCCCTCATACACTTACGCCCAAAATGTCAAAAAAAACTTTTTTGTAAACCCGCAGGTAGAACTATCCAAAAAAAATTTTTTTTAAAACCGTGGGCGGAACGTTATAATTTATTTCTTGAAAAGTTGAAATAAGAAAGAAGAAAAGAAAGAAAGAAAGAAGCAAAGAAAGAAAGAAAAGAAGAAAGAATTCTTC
>CAVEGL010000050.1:0-5481 GCA_963615165.1 bacterium
GTAAAGGGTATTGCTCTTGTGTTTGGGAATGGGGGAATAGACATTTCTTACGATTCAAGCAAACCAGATTCGCCACAATATATACTTGATATTAGTAAAACATGCCGGGATCTTGGCTACCTGCCTCGTTATGACTATATGGCATATCTCGAAGACTTTAAGAAAGAAATGGAAACAAATCGTTTCAAATTACTATGGGGTGAGGAATTTAAGACACGAATATGATATTGCAACTTTTATTTGATGACCCATTTGCCGATTACGCAATAAAACAATATGCTCCATATAGAGATTTGGTGCGGATTGTAATGGTAAGATGGGACACATCGTGTGAAATTAAGTATGTCAAATTAACAGACAGTATCGAAATCATAGATTATTTCACGCCTGCGTATAAGGATCTTTGTTCACAGTTAGGCTCATATTCAGCAGTGATTATGAATAGCCTTTGCTCTCCATGGCAGTGGGAAATAGTGCGTTTATTGCCTAGTCATGTAAAATTGGCTTGGGTGGTTTTTGGTACAGAAGTATATGACAGACATGACATAGAATGGCACAATTTGTCGAGTCCTTCCAAATTTTTGCTATCTTTGCGACGCATCAAGGGCGTGTTATGTAAGGAATCGAAGCCAAGTGAGACGCCTTTGGATGTGCTACAACGCGTCGATTACTGCTTAAATAGTTCTATAGAATTATTCGAGGAAATAAAGGGATATATAGGCAATGAGCGTATGCAACATATTCGCTATTCCTATTTCGCCATCGAAGATATGGTAGGTGGTTTGTTGGACGAGCGTGCTAGTGGCGAAAATGTGTTATTGGGAAATTGTGCCAATATAACAAATAACCACATTACGGCACTGAATATAGTGCGAAAAACAAAATTTCCTCGGAATGCCTCTTTGATTATTCCACTTTCGTATGGTTCTGTTTGGACACGAAAAATTGTTTGTAGATATGCGAATTTCCTTTTTAATGATAGATTTATTCCTCTTTTAGACTACTTGCCGCGTGATGAATATAATCGTATACTTTTGTCGTGTAGCACTTTTGTAGATGCGCATTATAGGCCAAATGCTTTTGGAAATATATTGACATCTCTTTGGATAGGTCTGCGTGTTTATGTAAGTAAATATGCTATTCAAACGGCATTTCTTAAAAATTTAGGGTTGCGCTTTTGCATTTTAGAAGAAGATTTGAGAAAAAATACTATTGAGGCGTATGCACGAATGTCGGACAAAGACCTTCGGCATAATCGAGAGATATTGATGGCAAACTACAGTAAAAGCCAAATTGAAAAAAATGTAGAAAATGCTATACGAGTTCTCAATCAAAAAAAATGAAATAAATATTTCGTGTAAGGTTTGATGTAAAAGTAGATTGTGCCTATTACTGGCGCATTAAGTTCGGCTACTAGTTTCGCGAAACAGGGTGCAATAACCCCATTCAAAATAGACCGCGATTGTATCAACGGCATAACTTTCTTTGACTATGGATTTAGCCCCAATTGTATTATTTGTCTATAATCGACCAGAGCATTTGCGTAAGACGCTTGGTTGGCTTGCACAAAACAAATATGCCAATCAATCGGTGCTTTATGTTTTTTGCGATGGCCCAAAATTGAATGCTACGCCCGAACAACTCGATAAGGTTGTTGCAGCGCGTGCTGTTGTTGATGAAGTGGCGGTAACTCCTGCATTCAAAGAGGTAAATGTTGTTAAATACGAGCAAAACAAGGGACTTGGTGCAAGCATAATTTCGGGAGTAACAGAAGTTATTAATAAGTATGGCCGTGCTATAGTGTTAGAAGACGATTTGCAGACATCTCCCTATTTTCTTAGTTATATGAACCAATGTTTGGAGCATTATGAGGCAAGGAAATCCGTTTTCTCTATTAGTTCATTGTCGCGCCCGCATCCTGAATGTTTTTATCCCACTGATTATCCCTACGATGTTTATTGCTCGTTGATTCATCATCCAACGGGGTGGGCCACTTGGGCAGATAGATGGGTACAAGTTGATTGGGAGTGTAATGCATATAACATTATAGCACAACAATCGGAAATGATAAGCGCTTTTCGCCGTATGGAGTATGGTGAATGGGATGCGATTTGTAAACTCAAGCAAACTAACCAAAATCTGTGGTCAGTACGCTTTGAATTAGCGCATTTTGTGAATAATGCTGTAAGCATTTGTCCTATAGTATCTTACATCAATCACATTGGTTGGGATTCGGAGGCCACAAATGCAAGTGGTGATTCGGGGACTTGGAGATTTGAGAAATTGGCCGATAATGATGAAATTCGATTTTTAGATGTGTTATATCTCGACAGGCGAATTATAAACGCATGGTATTCGTTTTCGATACCGCAAAGACGAAATATCTTTAGTCGTCTGAAAAATTGGTTCGGCCGTAAGTATTTGCATAGAGATGAATATGCGCTAAAAGGTAAGGTATATGTTTAGAAAAGTTACTCGTTTATCGCGCGAGTGGGCGATTAGTTTGTTCAATGCATGCTGTAATCCTGTATGTGGCTATTTCTTGATGTTGCATCGGATAGGCAATATCGAGCCAGATAGGCTTGCGTGTATTGAAGAGTTGAAGGTTTCAACAGACTTCTTGCAACATTTTGTAGATGTGAATCGTTCAAAATATGACTATATCTCGCTTGACGAAGCAGTTTCCCGTATCAAAAATCTAGATTTTCATAAGCGTCCATTTATGTGTTTTACGCTTGATGATGGTTTTCGCGATAATCTGACATTTGGACTGCCTTTCTTTGAAAAAAACAACATCCCATTTACTGTGTTCCTTACGGTAGATTTTATAAATAAGCGTCCTTGTTTTAACTGGCCATTTGCTCTGGAAAGAATGGTTGCTGCGAATGAGAACCTTGTTGTTGAAGGACAATTGTATTCTTGCGTATCGCCTGATGAGAAAAATCGTACTTTTGCCTCTCTAAAAACACTAGTCTTGTCTTTACCGTATATTAGTTTTGAAGATACATTTCGAACTGTTTTTGCAAATTATCTTACTGACGATTGTTTTGAAGATATTATGCTTTCGTGGAAAGATGTACACAGTCTAGCTTCCTCTTCGTTATGTACCATCGGTTCTCATACCATGAATCATAGCCGATTAAGTAATGTGCCCTTAGAATTCTTGACATACGAATTACAGACAAGCAAATCTTTGATAGAGAGAGAGATTGGTCGTGAAGTTCGTTATCTTTCTTATCCGTTTGGCTGGAAAACCGATGTGTCGGAACAAGTTTTTTCTGCCGCAAAAGAAGCGGGATACGCGGCTGCTTTTATTTCATGGGGGGGGGGGAGTCGTAAATATGATAATAATCTTTTTTGTATCAAACGACAAATACTGTTGGAAAAATGAATAATCCGCCCTTATTGTCAGTTTGTGTGCGTTCGTACTGTCAAGAACGATTTATAAAAAATGCGCTCGACGGTGTTTTGGCACAGCAGACATCGTTTCCGTTTGAAATAATAGTGAGTGATGATTGCTCAACCGATGATACTCGTCATATTTTGCTTGAATATAAGCGACAATTTCCGCAAAAGATTCGTTTAATTCTCGGTGAAGCGAATGTGGGCGGTCCCAATAATTTGCGTCGTGTGATAGAGGCATCTTCTGCCAAATATATTACATGCTTGGACGGCGATGACTATTACCTTTGCACGGATAAATTACAAGAACAAGTTGATTTTTTGGAATCTCATTCCGAGTATTCTGCTTGTTTTCATAATACATTGAATGTAACGGTCGATGGCGTTCCTTTAGGCAATTTTAATCCAGTGGACTTTCATTCTGTGCATGATGCACGAGAGTTTATTCGCGAAAATTGGTTCGTCCCAATTCATTCGGCGGTTCTTCGGCGCAAACACATAGAGTTTCCCGATTGGTACGATACAGTAATGAATGACGACTATGTAGTGCATCTTATGGTAGCAAGGCATGGCGCATATTACTATATGCCCGATGTGATGGCGGCATATCGGCATCACGACAATGAAATATCGGTGGCTTATAAAGATAAAATTTTGATTGATAAACAATTAAAGACTATATTGGTTCGTACAAAACCAATGTATCCTGCCGAATATGCCGAAGATTTTGATTGGCGCATTGCGGAGTTCGAACGCGAAATCAAAGAGGAAACGCAGTTAGCGCACCCAATATGGAAATGGTTTAATCATAAAACCTATACACGCGTATTCCGTAAGTGGATCTCTTGTGAATTTCATCAGAAAAAAAGCATTGAAAAATAATAAATATACACTAAATTAATTCCACCAACGGGTTTGCATTTATTTCCGAAAAGCAGTAATATTTGCAATATCCCTGCTTACAATATACTCGCAATTTTACGATAAAACTCGATAGCGATTATGAACAACGAAGCGAAAGAAAATACCTCCGCAAACTTGCAACAAGATATTGTGCTGTTTCGCACGGAAGATGAGCAGATAGCCGTTGATGTTATTTTCTGTGATGAGACTGTATGGCTTACCCAAGACCAAATGTCGCAGTTGTTTAGTAAAGCGAAATCTACTATCTCTGAACATATTAAGCATATCTTTGAAGAGGGCGAATTACAGCAGGACTCAGTTGTTCGGAAATTCCGAACAACTGCCTCGGATGGCAAAGAGTATGCGGTGGTATACTATAATCTAGATGTTATCATATCGGTGGGTTATCGTGTTCATTCATTACGAGGCACGCAGTTCCGACAATGGGCAACCAAACGGTTGAATGAGTATATTCGCAAAGGGTTTACACTGGATGACGAGCGACTGAAAAACTTAGGTGGTGGCGATTATTGGCAGGAATTACTAATCCGTATTCGCGACATTCGTGCGTCCGAAAAGGTGTTCTATCGGCAAATATTGGATATCTATGCCACGAGCAAAGACTATGACCCCAATGCCGAAGTATCGCGAGAGTTTTTCAAAAAAGTGCAGAACAAAATACATTTTGCTGTTCATGGTCAGACGGCAGCGGAGGTAATTTATGCGCGTGTCGATGCCGAAAAAGAGTATATGGGGCTGACCTCTTTTCGTGGTAAGCGTCCGCACTTAGAGGATGCACTTGTAGCCAAAAATTATCTGGATGATAAAGAACTGAAAGCGATGGGACAAATCGTTTCTGGATATTTGGATTTTGCAGAACGCCAAGCCGAACGGCACGAGGTAATGTTGATGTCTGATTGGGCAAAGCATTTGGATACTATTTTGACCGCAACGGGGGAACAACTCTTACAGGGGAATGGCAGTGTATCGCATCGCCAAGCCGTGGAGAAAGCTACTGAAGAGTACCGCAAATTCCAAGAGCGCACATTGAGCGAGGTGGAGCAGGCTTTTTTGCGGAGTGTCCTAGAATTGGGAGAGAAAAAGTAAAATACCTGTCTGTTGCATATATTTCCGAAAAGCAGTAATTTTGCAGCGTTTCGGAAATGAATAAAAATG
>CAVEGL010000051.1:0-5438 GCA_963615165.1 bacterium
ATCGAGAACCTGCCACAAAACATGTGCGCCGCAAATGCCCTTCAGGGCATACCCCTCATCAATGCGGCATGGGTCAACAACAACGTCTGCAGACAGCTTGTCGGCAGACTCCTGCACATGGTGGTCAGTCACCAGCACCTCAAGACCCAAATCTCGGGCATGCTGAACCCCCTCATAGCAAGTAATACCAACATCACAAGTGATGATGACATCAACATCGGGAAACTCAGAAACGAGTCTGTCGATGCTGGTGGCATCAAAACCATAACCATCATCAGGATTCAAACGGAACAAGGAACACCTGAACCCAAGCTCCGTAAGACCTGCAAATCCAAGCACACCAGACGCGATACCGTCCATATCAAAATCAGGAATGATGACGATATGACGATTATCGTCACGTATGGCAAGAAGTCGCTCACACAACACGTCGATATCAAGAAGCAAATCATGCTCTGCATATTCGATGTGTCGCAGATAATCCGAGGTATAACCGCGGCGCTGCAAAAACAAATCTGTCATGGGGTTAAGAATCATATAAAAATCCTTTGTCGAAACTGTCGTGGGCAATTCAATCCATATATTCAAACATTACAACAAACCTATTGGTAAAGCAACACCTTTACCAAAAAAAATTAAGGAGAAAACCAAAATGATCGACTTTTATAGCATCAGAGACTACGAAATGGAGCAGATGAAGCACGACCCAAAGCTTCTCGCACAAAACAAGATATGGATGGATGGCGGCGACTGGGTTCGCAGCCTCGATAAGTACAGCTGGACACTCGAAATCGATGAAAGACGATTTGCTGATGTAAGCTACTCTAACGCTATGCGCGAGCTGAGAAGCCACCCTCGTGTCAACACGAACACGCGCGGAGTCCACTATGCAACCATCCCGCTGACACTCGACGGCGCATGGCTTGAAGACAACATACTTGCAACCAATGAAACCCTGCTCGCAACGCAACACACCGGCTGCGGCGACACGCCTGAGGAGCGCGAGGAAGACCTGAAGGAGTTCGCCGAATATACCCGCGACTGGCTCCTCCACAGCGAATATCGACTTGGGCTGAACTACATGCCCCGAGGCAAGAAGCTCGTCGACTACAAAGTATTCGAAGCGCCAACTAACAGGGCCTCCTGGTGGAGCAATGACCAGTGGGACTGGCGCAAGGCTGCCGTGCCCGTCATCAAGGCGTTTATGACAAAAGAACGCTGCATCATCATAAACGTCGTAATGCTATACGGAAACGTGGAATTCCCCACCGTGCAAAAAACCATCGAGATTGTCGATGCTTGGATGTCCAAGCAAGACGAAATGCGTAACAAGTGCCGTTCTCTGCTCGAATCTGGCGAAGCCGACATCGATAAGTGGGGACAACTGCGCCTCAAGAATGCCCCTGCATTCGAAGACGTACCAGGAAACGGCGCGTGGAGTGTGACCTGCGGAGAACTCGGATTCACAAAGACCACAACGAGTGCCGAGGTCGATAGGCGCTTGATCACACAAATAGAAGGTAAGACCGTTGCAGACCTAATCGGAAACAGGCGTCACTTCTACAATCTTTGTATCGAACACCGCACCTGGCACATGCTGAGCGATGACCCATGGGTCTGTGAAAAGGACCCCTGCCGCTCAATTCTGCCGCTCCCAGAGCAATGGGACAACATTGACCCAATGTCGAACGCCATGAACTTCGGGACGATGGCACCAGAGGACTGGGCGCAAAAAGTCCATGAGTTCGTACGCATAGGAGCAAAAGACAACATGTCAATCTTCTGCAAGTTATGGCGTTAATGTGTCATGACATGTTAACGCCCCTTTGAGTAATCCCCTTCAGACGGAGTCAGCGACCGTCTGGAGGGGATATTTTTTCTAGCGACTTGTCAGAATCACGACCTTTCCCCAAGCGAATGCCCACAGAATCGATTTTAAGCCACGTTCCCCCGTCGTTTTAGCCCCGATTAGCATATTTTGGCTATAAGTCCCCAGACAAGGCAAAACGAAGGCTAAAACGCGGTGATACCAACAGGCGTTGCCCTCGCGGAAAACGACGCAGAAATCACGGCAAAAAAACAAGCGCCAATTCAAGGGCGCTGAGACCAGCCCAAAACCAAGCCCAAAAACCGCCCAAAAACGCACGCTAAAAACGACGCGAAAATTTTGCAAAAAAAAGCAATCTCGAAAAATTGGCTCAGTCACCCAGTCACACTTTTTGTCAGAAACTTTATATAGAATTTTTTTTATTTTTGCGTCTCCACAATTACGTGCGTCAAAGGCACCTACGAGGTGCGTATTACACGCCACTATGCACATAATCTGCACAATTACAGCAGGCGTGCGTATGGGTGGCCTATTACACCCCAAAATGCGCGTGCGCACCATGCCTATAATCGCCAATAACCACACTAGGCGGGTGCCTAGGAGATTCAATTTCTCACGCGCGTAGACTTTTATACTAAATAATTGTGACTATGTGACTAAACCTATGTTTTTAATAAACATATAAGGGTTTACCTGGGAAAATCTAGTCACACTTTTAGTCACACTTTTTAATTTTTAGTCACACTTTTTAAAATGGCTTTTTGTGACCGAAGCCAAAACTCCTATTCTGAGCTGGGCTAACGTTCCGAAATTTGACTTTTCGTTTAGTCACACTTTTTTTTGCCATTTTTGCAAAAATGCACACAATCCGTTCACAAATGGCTATTTTCACACTTACTCTTCACATTTGCTGCTTTTTGACTCGACTCGAAAAATCGGATTTTGATCCGTTTTCAAGTCCCATCCGTGATGATAAAAATTGCAACAAAATTGGCTTCCAAAAATTGACCGTCGAACATCCGAGTAGAGTATTTGCTTGCCTTTGTCAAGCATAAATTTAAAATCGCCTCGAATTGTGAAGATGAAAGACCCGACAAATCAATTGTGAAGACCTTGTCAATTTCACTTCAATACTCTCAATTGTGAGTGCTTTGTGAATTTGTATGTTTATCTGGGGCTTCACTATCTGCTCACAATTTGGGAAAACCCCCAAAAAAGGGTCTAGTCACACTTTTGAAAATAAAAGTGTGACTAATTGTGACTAAACAAAACCGCAGGTCAAAGATACCGTTTTTATAAAACCGCAGGTCAGCGCATTGTTCAATAAAACCGCAGGTCAAAGGGCATTTTTTTGCAAAATTTTGGCGTTTCCGCAGGTCAACCCCCAAAAAGCAAAAGTGTGACTGAAATTGTGACCGCCAAAACCGCAGGTCAGACATGGTGCTCTTTATAAAACCGCAGGTCAGAGCGTTGACAAATAAAACCGCAGGTCAGAAGGGGTGTGATTTTTCGAAAAGTGACAAAATAGTTGCCATTTTGATGTCATAAAAGCGCCCTTTTTGGGGCTCGAAAATGCGCCTTCTGTGGCGCTTTCCTGTGCCGTTTTGGACAATCGTGACATACTGATTTATCAACACTTTTCATAATTAAGAAAAAATTTAAAACTGCTCATTTATCAACAGTTTTAATCTGCTAAAATGAAATTGTCGATAAAACCGCAAAATCGAGAATGGATACCACCATGACACCCGACAAAACGCTCATTGATGATTGCATCTTTGATGAAACCGAAGAGAAATCTGAAGAGAAATCTGAAGAGAAATCTGAAGAGAAATCTGAAGAGAAATCTGAGAAGAAATCTAAGGAAGAACCCATCCGCGAGCTTACTCCAGAGGAAATTTTTCTTGACGGACTCACTCGATCCCAACGCGCTGCGGCTAAAGATATGATTGCAAGCAAGTCCGTATTTCTCACTGGTGACGCGGGCACGGGCAAATCATTCCTTTTGCAAAAGTTCATCGCCTACGCAAAGGCATCCCACAAAAATGTTATGGTTCTTGCACCGACTGGGCGTGCTGCTTTGAACATCGGCGGCGTCACCATTCATCGCGGGTTTGGCGCGAAGCCTCAGCCTGTTTCCAAAGACACCTCTGGGCGTATTTATGACGACACCATTGTCACTAACCTGCTGACAACAGACATCATCATTATTGATGAGATATCTATGGTTCGCCTTGACCTTTTCGGATGGATAATGCGCGTTATCAAAACCTATGAGGGCTGCTCGGGCACAAAGCAAATCATTCTCTGCGGAGACTTTTACCAACTGCCGCCCGTCGCAAGCAAACAAAAAACAAAGCGCAGTGGCACGGCAAGCGAATGGGATGTGCTTACATCACTATATCCCGACAAGAGCGCAGATTTCTGGGCCTTTGAGTCCGACGAATGGAAGCAGCGTAAATTCCACTGTCACATCCTGACCGACATCGTTCGCCAAAATGACCCAGAATTCATCGCGAACCTTGAGCGCGCCCGCCGTGGTGATAGGTCATGCATCCCGTATTTCAACCAAAGGGCATATACCAAAGACGCCATCCCCGCTGAAGCAAAAGGCGCACCAATCCTGTGCGCGACCAAAACTATCGTTTCAGAAATCAACCAACGCGAACTGACGCGCCTTGGTACAGAGCTTATGCCATATCCTGGTCGCAAAGAGGGCAAAGTCAACGACGGCGACCTCGCCGTTGACGAAGGCCTCACACTATGCGAAGGCGCTCGTGTGATGGCCGTCATAAATGACCCGCACGGACGGTATGTTAACGGCAGTCTCGGTTATGTTCTTGATTGTCAACACGATAGCGTACTTGTGCGCTTTGACGAGGAAGCGAACATGCCCTCCCGTGTTGTACGCATCGAGCCATATACCTGGGAAATTAAAAATTACAAAACGGTCACCGAAGAAAAAGCAAGCATAACTGACCCAACCAAAAAGAAAATAGTAACTTTGGTAAAGGAAGAAGTGATTGGTACATACAAACAGATACCGCTCATACTTGCTTGGGCTATGACAATTCACAAATCCCAGGGACAGACATTCAGCGATAAACTCATTGTAAACACTGACAACATCTTTAGTGTTGGACAGCTCTATGTAGCCCTGTCCCGCATCACCGACGTTAATAACTTGTATCTATATCCGGCGATTAACCCAAATGCCCTAAAAGCATCGCCGCCTGTTATTGAATTCTATGATGCAATTAATCGAGCCGCCATTCTTGATCGTCCCACAACGCTAAGCGATGCGCGACTACAAGAACTCAAGACGACAGCCCTGAGGCTAGGCATGCCAGAAGATGAAATATTGCATCGAGCGCTATTGCTACTTACTAGATACGTAGCCGCAAACCAATCAATTCCGAATTAAACACAAAGAGCACCGCCGTATCGACCGCTCGGTCGATACGGCGGTGCTTTTCTTGTTTCTTTTTCCCGTGTGTGCAACATGCGGCGGCAAACAGCCGCCACCCGTTGCAATATTTGCATACCGCTGTTGGAGCGGAAATCTACGCCTGCGGAGAACGATACCTTGTATCGGATTTTCTTTGGAAAA
>CAVEGL010000052.1:0-1441 GCA_963615165.1 bacterium
CTTAAAGGAGCTAACAAAAACGGATTTCAAGCTTCGCTATCAAGGTTCCGTCCTCGGCTATCTTTGGGCGCTTCTTCGCCCTCTTATGATGTTTGCCATTCTTTATGTAGTTTTCGGCAAACTCCTCAAAATCGGCGGCGACATCCCACACTATTCCGTTTACCTCCTTTGCGGCACCACCATGTGGAGCTTTTTCACCGAATGCACCTCCCAAGGCATCCAAGCCATAGTTAATCGTGGTGACCTTCTACGCAAAATCAACTTCCCCAAATACATCGTCGTAGTCTCAGCCACTCTCACCGCCGTCATTAATATGTTCATCAATCTTGCCGTCATTATTATTTTCGCCCTCATTAACGGCGTCACCCCCAGTTGGAACTGGCTCCTGGTATTCTTCCCCATCTTAGAACTTTATTTACTCTCTCTCGGTATTTCTTTCCTTCTTGGTTCCATAAACGTCAAATATCGCGATATCACCTCCATTTGGGACGTTATCGTACAAGCCCTCTTCTACGCAATCCCCGTCATTTACCCAATTTCTCTAGTCGCCGAAACCAGTACCAAAGCAGCCAAAATCATCCTTCTGGACCCCATTGCACAAGCCATCCAAGATATTCGCTACAATCTTATCACCACAGAGACCATCACCGCCTGGAACTATATTCCCAATCATTTCCTCATGTTAATCCCCGTTTTCGCCACCATCGCTATCCTCGTAGTTGGAGCCCTATTTTTCCGCAGAAAATCTAAATTCTTTGCAGAGGAGGTCTAATATGCATCGTCAAATAGGCACACGTACAGAAATCAGCAGCAACGACAATATCGCCATCAGCGTTAAAAGTCTTCACAAGAGCTTCAATCTCCCTATCGAGCAATCCTTTGGCCTAAAGCAAGCCATTTTTAACCGCCTCCGCGGCATCAAAGGTTATAAAGAACAAAAAGTCCTAAACGGTCTCAATTTTAACATCAAAAAAGGCGAATTCATCGGTATCGTCGGTCGCAACGGCTCCGGCAAATCCACTCTTCTCAAAATCCTCGCTGGTATCTATTATCCCGAAAGAGGAACTATCATAGTTGACGGCAATCTAGTCCCTTTTATCGAGCTCGGCGTCGGCTTCAATCCGGAACTCACCGGTCGCGAAAATGTCTACATGAATGGCGCTCTCCTCGGTTTTAGCAACGAAGAAATGGACACCATGTACGACGACATCTGGAATTTTGCCGAACTGAAAGATTTTCAAGACCAAAAACTCAAAAATTACTCCTCTGGCATGCAAGTCCGTCTCGCTTTTTCTATTGCCATTCGCGCCCGCGGCGACATCCTCCTCCTAGACGAAGTCCTCGCCGTCGGCGATGCTGCCTTCCAGCAAAAATGCGAAAATTACTTCAAAGAATTAAAAGACAAAAATCAGACCGTCATCCTGGTTACTCACTCTATGGA
>CAVEGL010000052.1:1494-5408 GCA_963615165.1 bacterium
TCTATGGAAAACATCCGCAAATTTTGCGACCGCGCCATCTTGCTCGAAAAAGGCAAAATCATCAAAAATGGCGACCCGGACGAAGTTGCCGATGTATACGCTAAACTTTGGGATTAGTCACGCAGAACAACACTCGTCTAAAAACCACATACATATTCATTCTCACCAACAAAATATACAGACGTAATTTTCCGGTCATCTCCAAATTATGAGCATATTTCCACCAATTTCGCTTCACCCACCCCAGATTCTCTCTTAAATACTTTTCATCAACCAGCCCCTTAATCGCCGCATCAACAAAAGCAAACCTAGCCGTCAAAACCGCCACCTTAGCCGCCGCCAAAAGTTTCTCCTCGTTCTTAAAATATTCACAAGCCTCCGTCGCCGCCTCAAAACGCACTTTCAGGCGCTCTTTATTTTTGCTGGAATTCATAATGCTCCCAACACGCTGTTCTTCATAAAAATACCCTGTTTTCCACACATAAGCAACCTTCTTTGCCGCCGCTAAAAGCTTATAAGTCGTCAGGCTGTCCTCATATTTCCTCCCCACAGGATATAATATTTTATCAAACAGCTCCCTTCGGTACAGCTTATTCCAAGCCACAATATCCACATTTTCTTGCTCCACCAATAATCGCACCGCCGCCTCCGCGCCACTCATTACTCCCGCCTTTAACGCCGTTCCATTGTATCCACACACCGCAATATCCGCCCCACCTTCAATTGCCCCCGCGTAAAGATTTCGAATAAAATCTTTGTCCACATAATCATCACTATCCACCAACGCAATAAACTCTCCCCTAGCCTTTTTTATACCAAAGTTCCTCGCGTCCGACAGCCCGCCATTCTTCTTATGAAAAACCTGCACTCGCCTATCAGCCTTCGCGAAATCATCACAAAGCCGCCCCGAACCATCCGTTGCACCATCATCCACAACCAAAATCTCTAATTTTTCATAAGACTGCCCGCTAATGGATTTTAGGCACCTCAAAATATAATCTTCAACATTATAGACCGGAACGACAATCGAAACTAACCCTTTTTTCATTGCTCTAAATGGTTCAAATAATTCAACACATCACGCACCGCATCCTCAATTGTCATCTCCGCGCTCCAGCCATACTCTCTGTTAATCTTAGCTGGATCTGCAAAATATTCCGCCAAATCACCAGCACGCCTGTCAGCTATTTTATACGGCAATTCCACACCCGCAACTTTATCAAAAGCCTTTATTATCTCCATCACCGAAGTCCCCTTACCGGTACCCAAATTATAAGTCGCCACTCCGGATTTCATGCCATTAAGCACCGCCACGTGCCCCTTCACCAAATCCATCACATGTATATAATCTCGAATACAAGTCCCATCTGGTGTATCGTAATCATCACCAAACACCGAAAGCGCCGGAATTTCACCACGATACACTTTTGTAATAATTGGCATTAAATTATTCGGAATATCATTCGGGTCCTCGCCAATCAATCCAGACCGATGCGCCCCTATCGGATTAAAATACCGCAAAAGTACGCCACAAAACTCAGGGTCAGCCGCCGCCACATCCTTTATGATTTCCTCAATCATATACTTAGTTCTACCATACGGGTTAAATATCCCGTAACCAGTTTTCATTTCTTCATTGTATTTTACCGAATCCTGTATACCATACACACAGGCAGACGACGAAAAGATAATCTTTTTCACGCCATATTCATGCATTGCTTTTATCAAATTTATAGTACCAACCACATTATTTTCATAATAAAGCAGCGGCTTTTCAGACGACTCGGCAACCGCCTTTAGCCCAGCAAAATGCATCACAGCATCAAACTTCCCCTCTGCGAAAACTTTTTTCAGATTAACTGAATCCAGCAAATCAACCTCATGAAATTTTGACCTAACACCGGTAATTTCCTCAATCTTATCGAGAACAGTAGCCTTACTATTGAACAAATTATCCAAAATCTCAACCTCATACCCATTCTCTATCAATTCCACCACAGCATGCGAACCAATATATCCAGTTCCACCAGTTACCAAAATCTTCACACTATTTCCCTTTCCTTAAATTATCGCTCACCTTTATTTCATTATACATCGGTAGCATTTTTTCCGCAACCACCCGCTCAAAATCAAAATTCTCCTTATAATATCCCCTCGCTTTTTTCGCCAAATTTTTCACCTTCTCGCGTTCCAAAGCAACAAGCATCGCTTCCGCCAGCCTATCCGCATTCTTCGCGGGCACCAAAAACCCCGTTTCTCCATCCTTCACCACCTCTGGATTACCATCCACATCACTCGCAATTATAATCTTCCCCATCATCGCCGCATCAAGAAGCGATATCGAAAGCCCCTCATAATAACTCGGCAACACAAAAATCTCATTCTCCGCCATCGCCCGCAACGGTTCGCTAGTATATCCATTAAATTTCACATTCGGTATAGACTCAGCAATCTTCTTATACTTTTTCATATCCGGCCCATCCCCATAAATATTCAAAACCGCACTAGACTCCCTCTGCTGCACTATTTTGAAAGCCTCAAGTAATTCCCCTATTCCCTTATAACCAATAATTCGTCCCACATAACAAAAACTATTCTTTTTTGCCTCAATATCTCGATAACTATCACGGCGATCCTCCACGCCATTTTTTATCGTCACCACATTCCTCATTTTTCCCGCCACCCGCTCAAAATGCTTTCGCTCAAAATCGCTAATCATTACAATCTTATCAGCCTTCTTAGCACATCTTAACACCCATTTCCCAATAAAATTCTTCCCAAAAGTCTTCACATTCTGCAAAACCCAAGTCCGCAAATCAATATGATCCGTCCAAACCACCGGCACCCCCATCTTTTTGGCCGCTATCGTCGCCGCAATCCACTCATCCTTAGACTGCACATTTATCACCATCGGTTGATATTTTAAGAAAATCCCCCTATACCATCGCTTCAGCTTCCATTGTTTAAAAACATAAATCGGCAATAATAAATTTTTCCAACCACTCCAATCCTGCCGCTCAATATACGGAGCCTTCGCCACTTTCATCCCTGCATTCTTAGCCTCTTTCAATAACCTCCGCGAAGCCGTCACAACCACCGGCATTAGTCCATGCCGCAACAGCATCTGCCCCAACTCAATTTGATACGTCTCGCCTCCCCCAAACTTATCTGGTGCTACATTTCGAATTAGTAAAACGTTCTCACTCATCAGTCTCTGTTCTAAAAATCTCCACTTCCTCTGGCGTACCCAAGACATGCACCTTCTCGAAAGGCACAATCGAAATCCGCACATCCATCCCTTTTTCAACCATAAAATTATAAATCGGCGCTATAAATTTCTCATTCTTTTCCAAATGGCTATCATCGCTATAATACTCCGAATATAGCTCTTCATACATCTTGCAAGTCCTAAAATAATACAGCCCAATCGTACAATTATCCGAAATCCTCTTCTTCTCGCGAATCTCCACCGCTTTTCCGGACTTGTCCAACCGCACAAAACTCCAATGCTCACCTTCAGCTTTAAAGCACGGAATATATCCATCCCCCGCAACGTCATCATACTTCAATGCCTCAGGCTCAATATACGTGTCAATATTGTATATCACCATCTCTTCATCTGCTTTCCAATACGGCTTCGCCAGCATCGCCGAAGTCGCTTGTCCATCCGTCAATTCTGCAATCTCCACCACTTCAACATTTACAACGCCAAACATCGCAATCTTCTCCAAGATAAAATCTTTCGCTGCATCCTCCGCGCGCACAATAAAGATATATTTTACATCAGATTGTCGATTGTAGTCCACCAAACTCATCATCGACCATTCAAAAAGCGTTTTCCCTTTTACCTCAATCATATATTTCGGCAAATCATATCCAGCCTTACGAAATCTCGAACCAAGTCCAGCCATCGT
>CAVEGL010000053.1:0-3873 GCA_963615165.1 bacterium
CGTATGCCTTAGGAGCATATGCCGAAAGGTGTGCAGGTTCAAGTCCTGTTCCGGGCACCAAATTCCTAGCGGATTTTTTTGTCGCAAAAATTTTGCACAGAGTGCCACCCCACATCAAACAGCATAATCCTGTCTCAAACACATCTTGGGGCGGGATAATTTTATCCTGAACCGGAAAAGGGAATCTATTCTACACTGAACCGGCAAAAGAAAATCTAAATTTGCCCTAAACCAACAAGGGATGATCTACTTATCCCAGTCAAACCCCTCACCATAATGCCCATAGCGCGCAGTCTGCTCATAAATCGGACGTTTCAGGTCGAAAAAATCAATAATCCCCTGCGGCGCCAAATCGTACCCCTTAATTACCTCGGGTTCGCCATCCACGATAACCGTCGCCTCAAGCGGCTCCGCTTTGCCAATCGCATAAGCCAAACGCACTAAAACCTCGTGTGCATTACGCTTACGCAAATAATCCACCGCAATTTTGCGTGCCATATAAGCCGCCGAGCGATCCACCTTGGAGGGATCCTTGCCAGAGTAGCAACCGCCACCAATCGCCACTCGCGGACCATAATTGTCCACAATCAACTTGCGGCCGGTCAACCCCGTATCGGCATCAAAACCACCCTGGCTCCAGTCGCCCGCCGGATTGATATGGAACTCCAATTTACCAGTCAGCCCTTCCCTTTCGACGAATTGCTTCACAGTATATTCAAGCTCAGATTTCGACACATTCTGGAAGCTCGCCACCACCGATTCGATCGTGCCATTTGGGGCGATCGTTACCTGGGTTTTGCCATCAAAAGGATATTTGTCGTAAATAAATTGATTCAGCCGTCGCGCCAAAACCACTTCAAGTGGCAAAAGCTCTGGAGTCTCGTCGCAAGCATAACCGATCATAATTCCTTGGTCTCCCGCCCCGCCAGTATCCACGCCCTGAGCGATTTCTGGCGACTGCTTGACGATTTTGGTGTGCACCTCCACGTCATCTCCAGCGATGCGGTGGACGATTTTCGCAATATCGACTTCGTTTGTCGCAGAAGTAATTTCGCCCGTCACAAAAACCACGCCATGTCCGCCACAAGCTTCCGCCGCCACGCGTGCCTCAGAGTCCTCGGCGAGATAGGCATCGAGAATCGCATCGCTAATCTGATCACAAAGCTTATCCGGGTGATGTGGTGAAACGCTTTCTGCTGTACGATAAAATTGATAATTAGAAGACATATATCTTTCCTTTCCGGACGGATTTACCACCTTGCAAACGCAGGTTGGTAGGAGGTCGCAAGGCCGCTCCTTCGCTCCTTCTTGATATTAATTGTTAATATCGCAAGTATAGCATAGGCAAATTGGGTTTTCAATACCCCGTCAGCATGATCGCGACACTCCGACCATCTCGCCGGTATGATCACGGTATCTTACTGCCCTACCGGCATAACCGCAATACTCTACATAATTGAAATTTACGATCTCATCCTAGCCAAAAATAAAGACAAAGCAAAACCCCCTTTCGGGGATCAATAAAATACATTGTGTTGGTGGAGTATGGGAGGTTCGAACTCCCCACCTCTTCCATGCCATGGAAGCGCTCTACCAAATGAGCTAATACCCCATCAGCTGCGATTCAATATCTCGCAAACTTATACCATTATAGCACACTTTTTGATTTTTTGAAAATATAGTGCCTCTTTGGGTGTTTTAGACTTTTAAGGTAGGCACTTTACCTGAAAGTAGGGCTGACTTTCATCGTTTTGTATAGTAGAATAATAAGGTTTTAGTTTCTATTCTTTTAGAGGGGAGAAATTTTTAGTTTAATTCCATCTCCCCGGCCCATGGTTTGCATTTTGCCCAGCCAAGTGATACAATAAGATTATGTTATCGGTTTTTTTAATTTTGATACTGGCAGTTTATTTGGCGTTTTTCTTTCCCATAGCGGAGAAGCCCGTAAAAAAAGAGGAGAAATCCTCCAAATATAACGCCCAGATGAAAAAACTTTGGCAAATCGCACAAACATCAATTAAAGAGCACAAGCCATTCCGCGCGGAAAAGGCCCTCTTGACTATCCTGAAATTCGACGAGAAAAACGCAGCTGCCTACAACCGGCTAGGAATTTTGTATGCCAAAAGCCAGAAATACACCGAAGCAGTAGAATGTTTCGAAATCGCCCAGTCGTTAGACAACAACGCCGCCTCCATTCACAATGTAGGTCTAATTTATCTAGAAACCGGAGCGTACGAAAAAGCGGCGATGGCGTTTCGCCAAGCAATCGAGCTCGAAGGCGACATGCCCACGCGCTACATGGCGTTAGCGAAGGCCGAGGAAGAAATGGGCAATAAAAAGAAGGCAGTAGAAGCGCTAGAAAACGCCTATGGCTTAGACCCCAAGGTCGGGACTCTGCGGCAAATCCTAGCTATCTACGAAGGTATGGGCGACTCAGTGTCCGCAACGGCAACTTTGGCGCGGATTGAGGATCAAATCGCTCAGGATAATGCCACAAAAGCTAAGAAGCGGGCAGCAGCAATGCGGGCAGCGCGCAAGACGAAGTCAGCCGCAGCGGAGCGGCGCAGTCGGCGAAAAACCATATAATCTACCTTACAAACGGTTGATTTTTTAGAATAAATTTGCTATAATAGAACTATCGCTGGAATCGTCTAGTGGCAATGACAAGAGACTGTAAATCTCTCGGCTTCGGCCTTCGTAGGTTCGAGTCCTACTTCCAGCACCATTTTCGAAGAAATAAGTAAAATATAAATATTACACTAAAGTTCCCCGTTTTGGGGGCTTTTCGTATCTGCACTAAAAGCCTCCGAAATATTTAGACGGGGGGTCTTTTGGCGCTCGACTATCGTCCTGCAACTTGTGGAAAAGTTAAAAAAACATTAAAATTTTCCACCCGTTCGTCTTGACTTTTCCATAATGCTCATGTAAAATAAGAAACAGTTGAAGGTCACACTTTAACGCGAATATAAATTAAACTTCCATCCAAAAGGTGGGAAAGGAAAATTAAATATGAAAAAAACAGTTTTCGCAGTTGCAGGTGTCGCAGCATTTGCAGGAGTAGCTATGCCAGTGGCTGGGGTGTTTGCTGCAAGCACAGATACACGCCAGGTTACCGATTCTCTCAACGTAACAGTTAACGACACTTGTACAATGACAAATACTTACGCTGCTGGTACTGAAGGCAATGCATGGGGCACTAAGGCTTCCGGTACTGCCAATGAATATGCCGCAGATTCCAATACTTGGACTGTAGCCATGAATAACTCAGATACAAAAACAAGCCCGAAACATACTGTTGCCATTACCTGCAACAAAACTACTGGGTGGAAATTAAACGCACAAAATGCCGCAAATCTAACAACTAATGAAAATAAAGACAATATCAAGTATAATGCCTCAGCTGCCGCCGGAACGGAGGGGTACTATGTAAACATAGCAAAAACAGCGGGCGAGGAAAAAGCTGTTATCAGTACGGATAATATATCTGGTGGTAAGATGAATGATCTCAGCTCAGAAAGCAAAACTATCTTTAGCCAAGATGGGTCTACTTCGACTGCCGCCATAGAACTTTCCTATACTGTAGCTACTAGCTCTACGACTGAGGCTGGCACCTATACAGGTAATATTGTCTACACTTTGGCTCCAAATGCTTAATTTGTAGCTTTTATGTCAAATCCCCTCCTGCATGGAGGGGATTTTCGTAAAAAATGTTAATGGATATGATATAAAAGTGGGAGGAGGCGAGACGATGAAACCGAGAAAGAAAACTTGGCAGAATGTAGGCATAGTGGTGTTTGGCGTATTTTTTTGCGGACTGATGGTTCTAGCTATTTTTTTATTAACATTTGAAAAGCGGACGGAGGTAGCAACAAC
>CAVEGL010000053.1:3883-4549 GCA_963615165.1 bacterium
ACAACAACGACAATGAACGTAGCTGGATTATTATGTGCCAAACAAGGAAATGACAATAATTATTTTAATAAGGAGCAGGGGGTACTGGACGGCAAACATGAAATTCATGCGAACTTTGGTGATAACGGATTAATGGATTTAATGTACACTTATGAGGGGAGATATACTGAAGGGATAGATCTCGTGCATATTAAGGATGTGGCAGAGGCAAATTTCAATTTAGAATACGGCAATACGTACGTTTATTATAATAACGCTTGGCGGGTGAACTTTACGGTGAGCGAAGCGGAGCGGACCGTAAGAATGGATCTGTATGCGAATGCGGATAGTTTGGACGATAGTGTAGCAGGAGTATTTCAATTGAAAGAGGGGCGAACATTTCCGAAAACGATAGAGATGATGAAGTCGTCATATGAGAGTGCGGGATATGTCTGTTCGGATTCGTAAAAGTTAAAACAATAAAATATTAAGGAGATATGGATGAGGTTGAAAAAAAATTTTCTAATCGGTGGGTTAATGATGTCTATATTGATGGCAATTGGCGTCAGTGGACCGGTGCATGCGACAGATATACCAAATGGATTATCTGTGTCGCCGATTTCAACAAAAATCGTATTGACGCCTGGTGACAGTTATTCTGGTGAAGTGACGATATATAATCCGTCT
>CAVEGL010000053.1:4559-5287 GCA_963615165.1 bacterium
AATCCGTCTAACATGGGTCAAAATTTAGCATATGAAGTACGTGTAGATTCTTTTTTCGTAGATGATGACTATGCAATAACTTTAGGGACAGATAATGATTATAATAGAATGAAAGATTGGATTTCACTAAATAGCGAAGGTGGAATATTGGCGGCCGGCGAATCAGTTGCGATAGGTTATGAAATATCCGTGCCATTATCGGCTCCGGCGGGCGGACAATATGCAGCGATAGTGATAGCAACTAAGCCATCTGAGGGCGGTGAAGGCACTACGATACGCGAGGTGTGGCAAATCGCTTCGCCCATTTATGCATCTATTTCCGGTCAGTCCGTATTATCTGGCACGATTAGCGATAATAGCGTGTCTTCATTTGCACTAAATCCGCCAATAGAGGCGTCATTTGTGGCAGAGAACACCGGCAACGTACATGCAGATGCAACTTGCTATATGCAGGTGTATCCATTGTTCTCGGATGAAGAAATTTACACAAACGAAGAAGACCCTGAGGTCATAAATATAATGCCGGGCACAAAGCGAGAAGTAATAAGTAAATGGGAGGAAACTCCACGAGTCGGGGTATTTCGGGTAGCACAAACGGTGAAAGCATTTGGCGGAGAATCTACGGTAGAAAGGATAGTGGTGATTTGTCCCATCTGGCTTCTCTTCATCATTGTATTCGCAATCATCATGATTATCCTCTGGTTCATGACTAAATCCAAATCCCGCAA
>CAVEGL010000054.1:0-5237 GCA_963615165.1 bacterium
GTTATCAGCTTTACAGTGTAATGGGAGCCGTAAGTCAGAATCCCAAGGCTTCAATCGAGCGTCTTGCGAAAATGGGCTATAAGGAAGTGGAACTTGTGCAATGGGGCGGCGATCCGAAAGTTTTCGGCCTCGAAACTGCCGATTTCAAGAAATTGTGCGATGACAACGGTATTAAGATTGTTTCTACCCATTCCGGCATTAATGAGGACCCTTCGAAGGAAGAGGAAATTATGAAAAGTTGGCGTCAACTTTTTGCCATTCAGAAAGCATGCGGCGGCAAGTATTTTGTTGTTCCTTCATACCCGATAGATTATACTGTGGCCGGCATGAAGCGCATGTGCAACTATTTTAACCGTGTAGGCAAACTGGCCAAGGAATATGGCCTGACACTAGGTTATCACAATCACTCCCATGAGTTTCAGAAGCTCAAGGACAGCGATAAACTGATGTGGGAATATTTAGTTGAAAACACCGACCCCAAATATGTTGCCTTCGAGCTCGATGTATATTGGTGTACTAAAGGCGGTCAGGATCCTGTGGCTTATCTCAAGAAATACCCCAAGCGTATCCAGTTGCTTCACATAAAGGATGATTTTGTTATCGGTGCAAGCGGCACGGTAAACTTTGAAGGCGTGTTCAACCAATTCCGCAAGAACAAAATGAAGCATTATTTCGTTGAGATAGAAACTCCGGGTTGGCTCAGCGACAAGAAGAATGACGATGGCAGCAAGTATTCCGAGCAGCAGGTTCTTGAAGAGAAATTCAAGGCTTCGGCTGAGAGTGTTGATTATCTGCAAAAAGCTGAGTTCGTGAAGTAATTCTTAAGAATAGTAATAAATTAAGGGGTTGTGCCTGATGGTGCAACTCTTTGTTTTGCGTGTTGGGCAAACAAATATTTAAGGTTGGCATGATGCCGGTTTCAATAAAAACGCTTCAAGGCGATTTGTCTTGAAGCGTTTGTGGTACCACCAGGAATCGAACCGGGGACACAAGGATTTTCAGTCCTTTGCTCTACCAACTGAGCTATGGCACCAAAATTTATTTTGCTTTTCGTTGTTCCGAATTGCGAGTGCAAAAGTAGTGGATTTTTTTATTCCGAGCAAATTTTAGAGCAAAAAAGTTTTCTAAGCGTATGGTTTTGCTGTTTTTTTCTTAACTTTGCAGTCGCAAATCGGAAAGTAGCGCAGTTGGTAGCGCACTACGTTCGGGACGTAGGGGTCGGGCGTTCGAATCGCCTCTTTCCGACTAGGTCCGTGGCTGGAGTACATTCTGCCGCGGATTTTTTTGTGCTGGCAGTGCCCGTAAACAAAGCCGGTTGCGGCATTGTCGGGAAGGTGGGAATAGGTGTCGCGTTTTTGCTTGATTTCCAGCAGTGCAATAAGGTGATTTACTTTTCAAAAACAAAGGCACATAATATTTCCGCTATGCGTATAGAGTTTTTCTGCTGTGCGTATACATTTTTTCGGCTGGCGGGTGTTGCAACGGCTTTCTGCTTGAAATTTTACGTTTAATTTTTGGCGGGAAGAAATAATGTGGTAATTTTGCACCGCAATTGTTGCATGGCAGTTTGTCATGGATGTTGCATTTTAGGGTGGATAGATTTGAGTTGCTTGCAACCACTTGAAAACAATGCTAAAACAATGGCCGCCATAATTATGGCCATGAGCGTTTCCGCAAAGTTTTATATGTCATTGCAGTAGTTCCCCTCCCTGGAACGTATAGAACATTAACCCGTGCGGGCGGCTCAAATCCGCCGCACACAAAACATTTTACAATGGCATACTTATTCACTTCCGAATCGGTGTCAGAGGGACACCCTGACAAGGTGGCCGATCAGATATCGGACGCCGTGCTTGACGAGTTGCTCGCTTACGACCGCAATTCTAAAGTAGCTTGCGAAACATTGGTTACCACTGGCCAGGTGGTAGTGGCAGGTGAAGTCAAATCTGAAGCTTACGTTGACCTTCATGATGTGGTGCGCAGCACTATAGGGCGCATCGGTTACACGAAATCAGAGTATAAATTCGAGGCTGAATCGTGTGGCGTTCTCAACGCCATACACGAGCAGAGCGCCGACATACGTCGCGGTGTGGAGCGCGTCGACCCTATGAGCCAAGGTGCCGGCGATCAGGGGATAATGTTCGGTTATGCCACCAACGAAACGGCCTACTATATGCCCCTTACATTGGCGTTGGCCAACAAAATTCTTACCGTGCTTGCCGATATCCGTCGCGAAGGCAAGGTGATGACTTACTTGCGCCCTGATGCAAAAAGTCAGGTTACGGTAGAGTACGACGACAACAACAAGCCTCTGCGTATAGATACAATTGTGGTATCGACCCAGCACGATGAATTTGTCGCTGTAAAGGACGGCGATCAGGATGCCGCAGACAAAGCTATGCTCGACAAAATTCGCGAGGATGTAATTAATATTGTGATTCCGCGTGTTGTAGATGAAATCAAGACCGAATCTGTAAAGAAACTCTTCAACGACGGCATACAGTATTTCGTGAACCCCACGGGTAAGTTCGTTATAGGCGGTCCTCATGGTGACACGGGACTTACTGGCCGCAAAATCATTGTTGACACTTACGGTGGCCGCGGTGCCCACGGCGGCGGCGCTTTCTCGGGGAAGGACCCCTCGAAGGTGGACCGCTCGGCTTGCTATGCTGCACGCCATATTGCCAAGAACATGGTGGCTGCAGGTGTTGCCGACGAGATTCTGATTCAGTTGAGCTACGCTATCGGTGTTGCCGAACCAATCAACATATATGTAAATACTTACGGAACGTCGCATCTCAAGATTTCCGACGGAGAGATTGCCGCGAAAATTTCAAAGATTTTTGACCTTCGTCCTTATGCTATCGAGGAGCGTCTTAAATTGCGCAACCCCATTTATGAGGAAACAGCAGCCTATGGACATTTCGGCCGCGAGCCGCAGACGGTTACCAAGAAATTCCACAACCGCTATTCGGGTGACAAGACCGAAACCGTAGAGTTGTTTACGTGGGAGAAACTTGATTATGTTGACAAAATACGCGAAACATTCGGTATTTAACGGATAATTCCATAATTTTGCCCGATGTATCCCGATTGTGAGGTACATCGGGCTTTGTTTTGTTTCGAATTATGAATGACATAAAGCGTGTGGCGGTTTACGCGGCTTCAAGCTCGCAAGTGGCGGCCGAATATCTGGATGCGGCTGCCGGGCTTGGCGGCTTGCTTGCCCGGCAAGGCATAGAAACGGTCTATGGTGGAGGAAAAGTGGGCCTTATGGGTGCTTTGGCCGATGCCGTTGAGGCGGCGGGAGGCAATATTACTGGAGTTATCCCTCAGTTTATGGTCGACAACGGCTGGTGCCGCGAACGGCTTACCAACCGGATTGTAACTCCCGACATGCATACCAGGAAAAGTACGATAATCTCGATGTGCGACGCGGCAATAGCCCTACCCGGCGGGGTGGGAACCCTGGAGGAATTGCTGGAAGTGATTACGTGGAAGCAACTTGGCCTTTATGCCGGACCGGTAGTGGTTGTAAATACGCATGGCTACTTCGGCCCTCTGCTTGAGATGCTCGACCGTGCTGCAAACGAGAATTTCATGCGAAGCATTCACCGGGAAATTTGGCAAACCGCTGATACACCCGAAAAGGCAGTCTATCTGGTAAGGAATATGCCGAAATGGGATACTTCGATATCCAAAATGGCTCAGATCTGACCTGTTTACCCGAAAAAGAGCAAATCATAGAAATGCATCATTCCATATTGGCCGTTCCGCAGGACTCAACAAGCACCTATCAGTTTGAAGAGGCGGCCGGTGATTCGGCCATTCATGTCAGGCCGAAACCGAAGACCGTGAGCGGTATATTGCGCATGCTACCAGCCGATGCTACTCCGCAGCAGCAGGATTCCGCAGTGCAGGCAATGATGGATATTCCCGAACCCACCCACCTTTCCACACGTCCCGATACACTTTATTTGCCTGGGTTGAAAGGCTCGCCAGCGAATGTTGATATCTCGCGGTATGATGTGCGCAATAATTTTTTCTCAGACAAGCATTATATACATCACGAACTCAAGGTTACCCAAATAGGTATGGCCGCCGAACCGATGGAATACCGCCTGAGCAATGACGACTATGTGACGGGAGTACTGCTTCTCAGCTTTTTCATAGTGGCATTGTTTATAGCACGTAACATAAGGGTACTAGTCGAGAAAGTGAAGAATTTCTTCTATTTGCGGCGCGAAGACAATGTATTTTCTGTCAATACCGATTCCGAAATGCGCGAACAGGTGTTTCTGGTGGTGCAAGCTTGCATGACTCTTGCGATATTGTTTTTCTACTATACGCAGATAAACATGACCGAAGTGTTCAACCAGATTTCGCCCTATGTGCTTCTTGGGGTCGACACTGTGATATGTTTGGCGTATTTTATGATAAAGTTCTTGGTAGGCCGATTCGTGAATTGGGTGTTTTTCGACAGTGCGCAAAACCGCAGATGGGTGGAGTCGAGTCTGCTGACCATTTCGCTGATGGGCCTGCTGCTTTTTGTTGTGGCATTGCTTGTGGTTTATTTCGGAATGACGTTCCCAGTGCTTAAAGTGGTTGCCGTTTTGTTAGTTGCAATTTTCAAATTGCTGCAACTGGTAAAATGCAAACAAATATTTTTCAATTACCCGTTTAGCCAAGTGCATTTAATTGTCTACTTTTGCACCCTAGAATTGATGCCTGTGCTCTTGCTTTGGAAGGCACTCGTATATTTCAACGAGATATTGATAGTGAACATTTAAAGAAATGATCAAAAAAATTCTGGTATCGCAGCCACAGCCAAGTTCAGAAAAGTCACCTTATTTCAATATTGCGCAAAAATATGGAGTGGAATTGGTGTTTCGGCCGTTTATAAAGGTGGAAGGAATAAGCGCAAAGGAATTCCGTAAACAGAAAATCAATATACCCGACTATACTGCCGTAGTTTTCACATCGCGCACGGCAGTGGACAATTTTTTTCGCATTGCACGCGAGCAGCGTATTACCATACCCGAAGACATGAAGTATTTCGGAATATCCGAAACCGTGTCGCTTTACATCCAGAAGTATGTGGTGTACCGCAAGCGCAAGGTGTTTTTCGGTACATCGGGAAAACTTCCCGAACTAGTTTCGGTAATGATGAAACACAAAACTGAAAAGTATCTCATTCCCATGAGCGATGTGCACGATGACCATATTAAAACTACGCT
>CAVEGL010000055.1:0-1239 GCA_963615165.1 bacterium
GTCTGAGCTCTATCCAGGTGTATTTCTTCTGCCTCATCTCTTGATAGAGCTTATAGAACAAGTTATTTCTGAACGATTCTCTCTCTATCTCAGGAAGCTGTAGTGTTTTTGCCCACCAATCTGCAGCCTCCTCCAATACTAAACGTCCACAACAATGTGCTTGCCGACGGGCCTCTGAGTAAAATCGTTGTTCCGGTTCACTAAAAAGCTCCTCGAGCATTTTCGTCAAAAAAATCTCGATTTCAGGATGATCTTCCAACTTGTCGCACATCAAAAAATATCTGAGGGTCTCTGGCACACTGCACATACCTCTCCCCTTGCGGCAACGGTAGCTGACCCAAAAAACCTGCAAAACCTTATCGTCTACTAGTTCTGCGGAAAAACGTTCGGCAAATTTATATACCGATTCAGGAAAAACCGGGTATTCGTCCCTCATTTTGGATAATTTCTCCTTAATGCACCGGATCGCTACCAGCTTCGGTTCGAATTTCTCCCAGATTTCCTGAAAACTAAGTTTCGCCTCAGTCTCATCCAGGCAATCCCGATTATCGTTCACATAACTTTCGAGTTTCATTTTCAATTCTTTATTCATTTTTCCTCCTCATAAACACAGCCTTAAATTTTAAAGCACACCAGCCTCAAACTGTGTCTCCCCCTTGGCGGGATTTGAGCCATAACATTTACAACCCAAATCCTGCCAAGGATCGGAGGAATCTAGAATAAAACAGAAGCTAAATCCAAAACGAAAACCAATCTACAGACAGAAGTAAGATTTAACCTTTTAATTTGCCTAGGCAAAGCACGCCCTTATCACACATAACTTAAATCTCTTGAGAAGCACGGGCAAACTGTACCTATCTGATTCTATTCTATCACACTCAAGCTATTTTGTCAATAGTAGCAACATCTCCACCCCCTCGTAAAATCAACCACAGCCACCCCAAATTCACGCCCAAAACATCATCAATCAGGAGCGAACACGAGAATCCAATCATCTTAAATACAGGGTGATTCTATAGCGACATCTTTATTTTTTAGAAGTTACGCCAATCTTTGCAAGTACGTTAAAATTATATTGCAAACAGACTACATAGCTCATTTGATACCCCTTTTTTACCTAATTACAAGAATCGCAAAACAGTTATTTTCGATTTAAAACCAATCCCCGCCCCCTAAATCACCCGCGAAATCTCCTCCAGCGTAGTTTCCCCCCGCAAAGCCGCCAACACCCCCTTCTGC
>CAVEGL010000055.1:1249-5053 GCA_963615165.1 bacterium
CATCAGCACCATCCGCCCCGCATACCCAAACGGATCCGCCTCTGTCGCGACAGCATCATAAAGCTGCAAATTCTCCAAGTCAACACCCGCCATTTGCTCAGCCGGTACTCTCTCCAAAACCCCCCGAATATACCGCGCTTCCGCCTCTGTCGCGGCGCGTTTTCGCTTCGAATTCGCCAATTTGCGCGCCAAGCGCTGTGCCACAATCAGCCGAATAGAACTAGCAAAAATCGGATTCACTCCAATCAAATCAATCATTCGCGAAAACGCCGCCGCACCGGAATTTGCATGAAAAGACGACAGCACCAAATGCCCCGTAATCGAAGCCTGGATTGCTGTCTTCGCGGTATCGGCGTCTCGAATCTCCCCCACCATCACCACGTCTGGATCGAGCCGCAAAACCGACCTCAACCCCTCAGCAAAAGAGCCCCCATCATTCGTATTGATCGGAATCTGCGAAACCCCGTTCAATCCATATTCGATCGGATCCTCTAGAGTGATAATTTTACGATCTGCAGTATTCAACGCATTCAAAATCGAATAAAGCGTCGTGGATTTACCCGAACCCGTCGGTCCCACCATCAAAACTAACCCTCTCGGATGCGAAATCACCTCATCAATCTCCGCCCGCTCCGCCGGAGACAACCCCAGCAAATCCAAATTCAAAAGCGACTCATCGAAGTTAAAAAGCCGCATCACTGCATCCTGACCATACATCGTAGGAATCGTTTCCACCCTGATATTTAGTGTGTGCGTCGCTCCGTCTCGCGTAATTTCCTTCTGCATGTGCCCAGACTGCGGCTCGTTCGAAGCCGTCGAAACATCTGCCCGCGAAGAAAGCTCTCCCATCAAAATGCGATATTTATCCTTGTCGATATTCGCAACCGGATGCAAAATCCCATCCACGCGCCTCCGAATACGAATTTCGTCTTTCAGATTTTCGATATGGATGTCGCTCGCGCCCAATTTGTCCGCCTGATCAATCAAAAAATCAAAAATCTTCTCTGTAGAAACCTGCGCCAAAGTCTGCGAAACCGAAACAATCGTCTCCGAATCACCTTCGCCCCCAATCTTTATGTCATCATAATGCACAGTTTGAGGCGGATCGTACCTCAGCATAAAAGTCTTATAAGCTGAATTCGAAATCAAGAAAAAATCTACCCGCTCACCCCTATTAGAGTATTCCTGTTGCATCTTCAAAATCATATTGCGCGGAGTTTGACTCGTTACCATAAACTGATAGCGGTCTTCGCCTCCGCCACGTTTCAGCGGGATCATAAAAAGCTTATGCATATCCGACACTAGCATCAACCCGTCAACCAAAGGTATTTCGCCTTCAAACTGCCGAGTGTCCAAATACGGCAGCCCCAAAATCCGCGCCCGCCCCGCCGTCGCCATTTCTTCATTGTCGCGCCGTTTTTGCTGAATCTCCACCTCGTTCATGACTCTATTATAGCACACTTTCGTTAATTGTTGTGGTTTATTTAAAAAATAGACTACAACAAGCACGACCCCAAATTCCCTGTTTTTATAAAAAATATCAGAAAGTCCTACTACTCAGATGCAGATATTTAATCAAGACAAACAAAACTTTTTACACGCACAAAAATATTGAGAAAAAGAACCAGATGTGCTAAAATAATCAGTGGAAAGGTGGCCGAGTGGTTGAAGGCACTGGTCTTGAAAACCAGAGACGGAAACGTCCGCAGGTTCGAATCCTGTCCTTTCCGCCACCGAGCTAGATGCGACAATAGGTACCTGCAGGCAACAAAGAGAATCTAAGCATGCATATCGGAGAAAGACGAAGAAGGATTTTTATAAAATTAATTCGCGCAATAACCGAATCTACAATTGATTCAAACGTTTTGTGCGTCAGAATCATCAAGACCGTAGCCCTTGGCAATAAATACGACAAAAATCTAAAGAGGGGCGTTACATAATTTTCGATACCGCTATTTGTTGCCTAAATGGAGGTTGTTTTTATGTAGAAGCAGCAAAACCCTCTTTGACGCTTGGTTGACGAATAGAATCTAACACTAAGGCATTTTTTACGTTTTTAAGGTGAACTTAATAAAAATAGAGCCTTTGCGAGGCTCTATTTTAGCGACCATCTTTAAGATTTGGATGCTTGCGCTTGTCGCTATGCTTGTGGTTATTATTGCGATTCTGCTTTGCTACAGGTCGCATCTTGCATTTTCTTGCCATATTTTCATTATAGCATATTTTGACTCCAAATGGAAGTATTTTGTTTGAGTTTTAGGGGCGTTATTGAGTGATTATCTTGCCGGGATGGGAGATATTATTTTAAAAAGGATGACAAACTCGCTCCAAACATTAATTATGGGGCAATACCCTATTTGAATTTCGCTAAACCACGCCTACTACCTCATAAATGGCATTTTGGTTGTATTTTTAGATTCAGAGTCAACAGAGAGAATAGTTATTCTCGGCACCGAAAATTATCCCAATCTCCTCGTCCAATCCGGTGCAATACCCCAATCACAGATAATAGTGCCGCTAATGGTTTTGCGGCACCTACGGGCTCTCCTATGAGTTTTCTTCGTGCTGGACGCCGCTATCTCTCTGGCATAAACGTGGGCAATCGTGGCGGCGACGGCTACTATTGGTTCGACTTCTGCTATACGCGCTACCTCTTGAGTTTCCTCGATGACTACGTCTACCCGTGTTACTACGACCCTAAGACAAACGGATTCAACATTCACTGCGTCGCCCTATCTTCCCAGCCAGAGATTCCCAGCCATTCATGTTGCTCGCCCCTATTCAGACAACCAGAGAGATCCCCGGTCATCTCTAACATCCACAGAACAAAGCAACTCGACAACCAAATCGGACAGCAACAAAAACCGCAAAAACCGCAAGTACCCCCTTGAAACAAAATCAACTATGTGCTAAAATATAAATAATTGTCTAATATAAAGGTAAATTATGAGTTTTTCGATTCTAAAGAAAATTGGCGATGCGCAAAAAAAAGCTGCCGTCGTAGATATTCGGTCTGGCGACACCGTTAAAGTCACCCAAAAAATCAAAGAAGGTGAGAAATTTCGTCTTCAGGTATTCGAAGGCGTAGTGATCCGCATTGAACGCAAAGAATCTCACACCGCCCGCATCGTAGTCCGCAAGGTCACCTCTGGCGTTGGCGTAGAGAAATCCTACCTCATTCATTCTCCTCTGGTCGAGAAGATAGAAATCACCAAGCGCGCCAAAGTTCGCCGCAACAATCTCAACTATCTCCGCAATCGTTCGGGCAAATCCGCTCGTCTTAAGACCAAAGATTTCGACCGCGTAGCCGTCAACACCCTCAAAGCTCCGGAGGTCGAAGTCGTAGAGACTCCGGAAGTCGCAGAAGCCCCGGCAAAAGAAGCGCAAGAAAGCACCCCTTCCGAAACTCCGGAAACCAAAACGGAAGCCTAAATCCAGTGGCAATTCTTGGTGTCGACGAAGTCGGACGCGGACCCCTAGCGGGTCCGCTTGTTGTTGGGGCGGCTATCCTACCTTCCACGCCAGCCCCCTGGTTCCAAGAACTCAAAGACTCCAAGAAACTCACCGCCAAAAAGCGCCAAACCCTAAACGACCTCATTTTGGCAAATTCTGCCACCGGTCTCGGCTGGGTCACCCCTAGCGAATTAGACCGAATCGGCATTTCCCGAGCCCTTTGCCTCGCCACACGTCGCGCCGTTCAGCTAATTCAGCAAACTCATACACCTTTTTCGCAAATCATTATCGATGGGAAAATCAATTTTCTCAAGAACACTCCCCTAGAAAATCACGTTTCCACGCTAGCAA
>CAVEGL010000056.1:0-5000 GCA_963615165.1 bacterium
TCTCCGTTCCGCGTTGTCTACTCCTCTTTCTGGCAACTTCAACAATGGGTCGGCGCGCTATCTGGGGTCGTACGGCGACTTCTGGTCATCTACTCGCGGCAGTAGTAGCAGTATGTACGACCTCTACGTCAGTTCCTCGTATGCTTATCCGTCGGATAGCAACAATCGCGTCAGCGGCCTATCCGTTAGGTGTATTGCCGACCCACCCAAGACCATCGACAGTCTGACTTACATGCAAGATTTTGCGAATCTTTCCGATAAAGACAAAACCTCCGTCCTAAACTCTATGACGACTGATACGGCTTATCAACTTCAGGATTCGCGGGACGGCAAGACGTACTATATCTCCAAGCTAAAGGATGGCAAAGTTTGGATGCTAGATAACCTCCGCCTAGACCTCACAGACAGTACCGTGCAGACCAAACTCACCAGCGCCACCACTAATGCTTCGGACACGACTCTAGGCTACCTTAAGAATGGTGGAGGAACCTCATCGGATAGGTACGCCTCAGCCGCCGTATCTAACTGGACTAGCGGCTATAGCTACTCCGCGCCACTCATCAACACATCCTACAATACCACCGAAACGACAGATTATGGTAACGGAAGTCACCTAATAGGTACATACTACAACTACTGTGCTGCATCTGCCGGAGGGTATTGCTATGGCAGTGATACTTCATCCGGCACATCTTCCGGTAATGCTACCGAAGATATCTGCCCAAGTGGCTGGCATATGCCGGGAGGCGGTAGTACGGTTAATCTAACCGCTAATCCACCTACCGGTGAATATATAAATCTCTACACGGCCTATGGCAGTAGCGCCTCTAGTCTCCGTTCCGCGTTGTCTACTCCTCTTTCTGGCCGCTTCTACAGTGGGTCGGCGTTCAATCAGGGGTCGTACGGCTTCTTCTGGTCCTCTACTCGCAGCGATAATAGCGGTATGTACTACCTCATCGTCGATTCCTCGGGTGCTAATCCGTCGAGTAGCTACAGTCGCGACACCGGCCGGTCCGGTAGGTGTATTGCCGACTCACCCAAGACCATCGACAGTCTGACTTACATGCAAGATTTTGCGAATCTTTCCGATAAAGACAAAACCTCCGTCCTAAACTCTATGACGACTGATACGGCTTATCAACTTCAGGATTCGCGGGACGGCAAGACGTACTATATCTCCAAGCTAAAGGATGGCAAAGTTTGGATGCTAGATAACCTCCGCCTAGACCTCACAGACAGTACCGTGCAGACCAAACTCACCAGCGCCACCACTAATGCTTCGGACACGACTCTAGGCTACCTTAAGAATGGTGGAGGAACCTCATCGGATAGGTACGCCTCAGCCGCCGTATCTAACTGGACTAGCGGCTATAGCTACTCCGCGCCACTCATCAACACATCCTACAATACCACCGAAACGACAGATTATGGTAACGGAAGTCACCTAATAGGTACATACTACAACTACTGTGCTGCATCTGCCGGAGGGTATTGCTATGGCAGTGATACTTCATCCGGCACATCTTCCGGTAATGCTACCGAAGATATCTGCCCAAGTGGCTGGCATATGCCGGGAGGCGGTAGTACGGTTAATCTAACCGCTAATCCACCTACCGGTGAATATATAAATCTCTACACGGCCTATGGCAGTAGCGCCTCTAGTCTCCGTTCCGCGTTGTCTACTCCTCTTTCTGGCTACTTCTACGGTGGGTCGGCGTACGATCAGGGGTCGGACGGCTACTTCTGGTCGTCTACTCGCTACAATAGTATCAATATGTACTACCTCGACGTCAGTTCCTCGGCTGCTTATCCGTCGAGTGGCAGCAGTCGCAACTACGGCCTATCCGTTAGGTGTATTGCCCGGTAGGTTATTCGCTGTTTCTTAGGTGTGGGGTTTGCCTCCTCTCCCCGTTCTCTAATGATACGGAAGACCACCTAGCCGCCCTGAGGCGGCTAGGTGCGGAAGGGTGATTCGAGAAAGATGCAATACGTAAGAAAGGCTAATAAGAAATGTAAAAGAAAGGAGCAAAAAATGATGAAACAGGAGCAATTAAGTTTGATAGATATGAATAATACGGCGCCAACGAATAACGCGGAAAAGGTTGTGGAAAAGTCTGTGGAAAACTCTTTGAAAATGGAAGAAGCGACTGAGGTAATGAAAGCGGTAGCGGCAAGAACACAGGCGAGCGAGGAGATGTTGAAGAAGACTTTCTCCAAAAAGGAAATTGACGAGATTATAGCACGACGAGATGGTGGAAGTAGTTTGGAGAAGGAAGAAACAATTGCAATCAGAACACGATATCGACGGATAAAGAAATTGGTAAAAGAGATGGAATATGGAAACAATCAGAAAATTATAGTGTTTCCATCACTGACCAGTTCGGGCGAATGGTATAAGCTGATAGAATTTTCGGCGTTATATTATGTTTATCGATTGGCGGCACGAATGGGGCGAACGGCAAAAATCTATAATGATTCAGATAAATGTTCAAAGGCGGTGTTTTCGGCGAGTTTTCAAGGTATTGAGAGCTTTATGGAACAGATGATGCGATTGGAAGATCCAGATGTAGAAATTACGGAAGACGGGATCTATATTTTTACATTAAAGAAGGCGGTTTCGGATGAAGAGTTGACGGCGCTTAGGCATATGGAGCAGGCGAGGCGTGAAAAAATGTATAATATAATGAAACCGAAAAAGATGGATCCAGCGATTTTTCAGCAAATTTTGCTGATTTCTAGGCAGGTGGTTCCGCGCGCCAGAAAATTGAAGAAGGAATATTATAATACGACTGGAGAAGAAATGGTGAGGGATGTGCAAAATTTATTGGCATTGTATTTTGATTATAGCGAGGGGATGTGTAAAAGAGAGGAAGTTCTAGTGCGGTCGGCTAGGGTACTGAACAGGATGATGGCTGGGGTGACGGTTCTGTCGGAAAATAAGATCTGGGAATATGATATAGCAGTGGTAATAGGGACTGGCTTGGCGGATTTGAAACGAATGATAGAAAAAGGCTTGAAGGCGAAAAATGGATGATTTTTATGGGCTAGCTGAGAAAAGCAAAAACCCAATGTTTAGGGAATGGCTAAATAATGACCCGCGGAATTTGCTGGCGACAGAGCTGTTTATTGCGGAATTGCAAGCTAGAAAAGGCGGAAAACGAAAAACTTGCGATACGCATAGTTTTGAAGTGAATCTGTTTGAGAATTTATTGAGACTTAGGGATGCGATGTGGGAGTATGCGTACAAACCGAGCAGAGGGACGGCACATATAATTTTTCGACCAGTGCAACGGGAGATTTTTGCGGCGCCGTATGTAGACAGAGTAGTGCATCACTGGGTGGTGAGTATTTTAGTGGATTGGTGGGAGAGAAGGCTCTGTTATGATTCGTATTCTTGCCGGAAGGGACGAGGAACATCTTTTGGGATTCGGCGATTGAACCATCATATGCGGTCGGTGTCACTAAATTATACGCGCCCTTTTTTTGTAATAAAAATGGATATTCGGGGGTATTTTATGCATATTCGGAGGGATATTTTATATGAACGGGTGCTTTGGGGACTTAAACGGCAATTTGCGGGAAAATATGGTAAACGGTATCGGATTTTAAAGTATGTGATACGTGAAGTGATTTTTGACGATCCGATTCGAGGGGTGAAAATTCAGGGCTCTTACGAAGATTGGCGAGGTCTAGGCGCGGATAAAAGTCTGTTTTGTCAGCCATCTGGTCGGGGGATTGTGATTGGGAATTTGACTAGCCAATTTTTTTCGAATATTTATTTGGATGCTTTGGATAGATTTGTAAAAATCGATTTGGGCTATGAACATTACGGGCGATATGTGGATGATTTTTATATTGTAGTGACTGAGGATGAGCTGGCGCAGGCGAAGCGAGATATTCGGGCGATTGATAATTTTTTGATGGGAAGAGGAATGAGCTTGAATATGAAAAAGACAAAGATTTTTCCAGCGGGACAAGGTGTGCCATTTTTGGGCGCAGTGAGTCGTAACGGGGCAGTTATGCCGGATAAACGAATTGTGCGAAATTTTTATGCAGCGGCAGAAAAAATGGCGGAGGGATATGGCAAAATTGAGACGATTGCGTCTTACCTGGGGATGATGAAACAGTTTGATAGCTATAAAGTAGTGCGAAGGATTTTTGATGAGGTAGGGTGGGATTATAGGTCCTAGAGCAGGCTGGCGGTGATGGCTAAAAAAATGGGCCTCCTGAAGGCAACGCCCAAATTTTGTGAAATACTTTTACCCGAGACAGAGAACGGGGAGAGGAGGCAAACCCCACACCTAAGAAACAGCGAATAACCTACCGGGCAATACACCTAACGGATTGGCCGTTGTTGCGATTGTTGTTATTCGTCGGATTAGCATTCGAGGAATTGACGTTGAGGTTGTACATATTGTTATTATTGTTGCGAGTAGATGACCAGAAGTTGCCGTTCGACCCCTGATTGTTCGCCGACCCATTGTTGAAGTTGCCAGAAAGAGGAGTAGACAACGCGGAACGGAGACTAGAGGCGTTTTGCAATTTTGGAGAGACAACAATAGTAACTAAGTGACTATATGTAGGAGCCTATCCTTAAAAAGCGACTAAAAGAGTGTTCGAAGTTTTACCCGGCCGTAGCTGGATAAAAATAGGCAAGCCAAATGCTTTGCTCGACGCATAGCACACTCTTTGTTCTCTATTTTCTTGAGGTACGAGCAGAAGATGGCACAGAGGGCTCGGTCTTGGTGCTTGCGTGGTATTTCCTTTGTTATTTTAGCACATGAGTTGTGGTAGATTGGAGGAGGTTATGATGTTTGATGGCGTATGCCGAAAATAATACTTGAAAAAACATTTGCATTTTTGTGTTAAAAAGCATATAATAAAAGCATGAGTTTATTACACGGCGTGGGCGATTTCTTCTCACTGGATATTGGAACTAATTCGACGCGAATCGTGCAGCTTTCTGGTGGGGCGCAACATGGTTGGACTTTGCAGAAATA
>CAVEGL010000057.1:0-4939 GCA_963615165.1 bacterium
CAATATAGTGGCGGTGGCGGTGGCGGTGGCGGCGGCGGTGGTGGCGGTGGCGTTAGCCACCGCGGTGGCGTTAGCCACCACATTCAGCAAATGCGGCGTAAATGTGCATTGGACTATGTCGAAATTGACATTGGCTAATGTTGGGTCTGCTATTTTAGCAAGGGCTTTTAAATCTATTTTGTTATACGAATTATTTGCTGGGGCTGTCGTTGTAAGCACGTGATTATGCAAATTAACGTTTTTCGTATAGCTATTGGCGGCTGATTTAGCCTTTTTTATAACCCACGCGGCAGTTACAACTTCTGTCCCTTTTGCTGTATCTGCTGGGGTTGTGCTAGTGCTTACCGCGTTACTAGCAAACCCGCCTGTAAGTGTAGATTTTCCCGCCACGTTTAGCGTGCTTTTTAGCGTAGTTGCGCCCGAAGTGGTATTCGTTCCATTGGTGATTATGTTTTTCGTAGTGGTTGTTCCATTGCTTGTTAGATTTCCTGCAATTGTCGCTGTGCTTGAAAAATTAGCCGCCCCTGTAACGTTTATGGCTTTCGTAGTGGTTGTTCCATTGCTTACGAGATTTCCTGTTAATGTGGTTGCCCCTGTTACTCCCAATGTGCTTCCCAATGTAGTTGCCCCATTCACTTTTAGCGTGCTTGTAAATGTCGATGGCAATGCGGTTGTAAATGTGGCATTTTTTGACGCATTTTGGTTGTGGGCTATTGTGCCTGTTGTAACTAGATTTCCAGCCAATGTAGTTGCGCCATTTACTTTTAGGCTGTGTAGGGTGCTTAATCCTTTTGTGGCATTAAATACGCCATTGGCGGTTAAAGCCCCGCCTATTGTTGTTGAGCCTGTAATAGACGCGGTGCTTTTAAGCGTTGTTGCCCCAGCCACTCCCAATGTGCCTAAAATGTTTGTATTGTAAAAAGTAGGGGCTTCTGCTAACGAAGTTGAAAGCCACACCCAATTCGTGTTTATTTGACTTTCTATATTCCCTGTGATTGCTGTCGGGTTATTAAACGTGGCGCAATTGACGTTCGCAACGGGAGTGCCTGTTTTGACGGGTTGCTGGGTATTATTATTGACTGACGACCGCGCAAAAACTAGGCGCGTGTATGTTGTTGTTCCAATTTTAAAAATATACACAAAATAAACAATGTCCCCAGCTTTATAAGTTTTACTTGCATTCCACGTGCCTGTCCGCTGGATAATGTCTATCATTTCATCGTGCCGAGCCAATGCCGCATTCATAAAGTTACTAGCCAATGGCGCATTTGGCGCAATTCCTGTTTGGACGTCTGCTTCTGTGATTGTTGTTTTATTCCCTGTGTAGTTAGTTCCCCAAATCGTATTTACGATTGCCATTTTTAATCCTTTAAGTAGATTTTATTATTTGAAAAATACATTTTATAACCCGCAAAATATGGCGTGAAAAGCATATTATATGGGGCTTCTGCCAAGTTTGCAAATGTTATAATCTGCGTCCCAAAATTATCGAAAACGTCATAATGTAGCTTATACGTTACGAAGTTAAGGTGTATCCGCAACGTAAAGTTTTCACCATTTAACGAAAACGGATAGCTGACTTTACCATTATTTTCGTAAAGCTGATAATATCTCTGCGCTTCGTTTGCGTATGTCTCATTATAAAGAATTTCGCAAATCTGCGTGTAACCTGTTGTAAAGTCCATTTTTAACCCTTATTCCCTAGTGCTTTGGTTATCAAATTCTCTTTCTCTGTGCTGACCGCCATTGTATCAAAATTATACTGCTTAAACTTAAATTCCCAGCCTACACCCGCGTTTTTATGCCCATCTACATAGTTGCCATTTAACCCTACAAGCACATAATCTTTACGCATTCCCCACGCGGTGAAAATCGTCCATAATCCGCCAGCGTCTGCATAGGCTTCAATAATCGTTTTTATACCTAGCCAATTGGTAAGAAACGAGCGTAAAAGCTCATTCCCGCGTTCTATCGGGCGAATTCCCTGCAAGGTTAATTCGGTAGGCAATTTAAATTGATTGTTGGCTATTACCTGCCTACTAACAAAAGGCATTTCGGTATATTGATATTTTAAAATCTCAAATTGTTTAGGGGGCTGAAATGCGAAGCCTAAAAGTGGATATGTTGGTGTTATTTTACTAGCGAGACCGCCCAATGCGCTTATGCCTTTCGTCATCATTCCAACTTTGCCATAATCCCCCATAAAGCCCCAATCTACGCCGCTTATAATGCTATTCATTACGCTTACGTCCTGCATCCATACCGCGTTTTGCGTAAAAAGCGTGTCGTAAATTGCTTTATGGAATTCCCAGCCTGTCGGCTTATTAGTAAATAGTTTAGCTATGTTTAAAACCGATTTACCAATTCCAATTTGAGTGCTTAAAAGTTGCGCCATTTAAAAGCCTTAATTTGTGTATTGGATTGTTAGATTTACGCCGCTATTATTAGCATCCCCTGTTATTTCAAAATACGTATCAAAACTACTTCCCTGTAAATAATCCTCTGCATTAAATGTCATTTGTGCGTTCGTCTCTTTATTTGTAAAAACAACATCAACAATCGGTATGTATTTCTCGCTTAATCCAAAATCCCTAAAAACTTCAAACATCATAGCGCGAAGCATATTCTTATGAAACTTCTCGCCCACATAAAGCCCATCCACTAATGCTGTAAATTTGCTAATCACTGCCTGACGTATAAGCCCAGCGTTTATGCTGTTGTCATTTACGCTTAATTTAATTAGCGCACTTACGGGTATCTTTTTAGGCAAAACGTATTTCATTGTGTAAGTATTAACGTCCCCGCCATATTTAATCACTTTTGAAACAATTCGGTCTGTTTTACTATCGCCCTGAACCGCATTAAACATATTCGGGCTGCTTACGCAATCAAAAAGCGTTTTGCAAATATCGTAAGAATTCCCCCCGCCTACAACTGCCGCAATTCCATTTGCGTGGTGATAAATGTTTATTAGCTTATCTGCTGTCCCCTCTAACTCTAACAATTTCATTTTAATGTAATCGGTAGCCCCAATGTGCGCATTGCGAAGTCGGCGCATTACCTGCAATTCCATATCGCTATAAGTCTGCGCGGGAATTGCCTGTAACGTTGCTGTCGGGTTCGTTGCGGTTACGCCATCCAATCCGCTTGTTTTTATTTGATTTATCTGCCCCGCTGCGAACGTAAAGTTTGACGTGCTTTCGGCATTCGCATATCCCTTGCCGCTATCGCCGATTATCGTGCTTTCGGTAGTTACGAAGCTTTCGTTTAACTCTGTCCCCGCTGGGATGTAAGTTCCAGCTGTCCCGCTAAACTCTATCGTTGCCTGTGCGTTTTTGGCGGTTCGGTAGTCAAGTCCAAAATTGGCGGCTATCATCTCTTTAATAAAGTTTGACGTTGTTAGCGCGTATCCATTTGCCAAGTCCCCAATTTGATTTTCTAGCCACATAATTTGCGGAATTGACGTGTCAATTAAGTTGTTTTGAATGTTTGCTGTTGCCTTGTTATACTTAATGCTGTTATTTTGATAAAAGGCGGTAAAATCTGCCTTAATATCACTTGCCGAGCTTTTAATGTAACCATTGCTTGAAAAAGTTCCCATTGTCTGTCCTATTTAATAATTTGAGCGATTTTAGTTTTCGCTGTTGCTTTTGCGGTGTCGTATGTCGGTAGCCAAGTTAGCGCGGCTTGTCCTGTTACTACCGCGCTTGATTTTAGCGCGTCCATAGCGTCAAATAAGGCATCTGTAACTGCCTTTAAGTTCCCTGCATTACTTCCCAACTCTATTGGGTTGGTGCTTTTGAGCGAAATTGTCGGGGCGGTCGCCTTAAACGTGCCCTTCGTTTCGTGGGTTTCGTTTTGAGCCTTTATTAAGGCGGTTTGCGTGGCTTCTAACGTGAAATCCGCGCTTTTAAGGGTTAGGGCTTGGGTAGCCTCGTGATTTGCGTTCTTGGCTTTTATTTGCGCGGTTTCGGTAATCTCGCGAGTTTCGTTTTTTGCCTTAATCGTTAAAGCCTCTACAATTTCAACATTTAAAGCGTTCGATTTAATATCCGCGCTTTCGTCATTTGCCTTAAAATCGAATTTAGCGTCTAAACTGCTTAACTCTATGTTTTTATTTTCGGTAGCGGTCATTTGCGCCGATTTTAAAAATGGTATGTAAATGCGACTGCATAACGAATTTGTTTCCAAATCGTAAAGTTCGCTTTCTATCGCGCCCACGTCCAAAAGAATGCCAATGTCGCCCTTTTTCACGCTAGGCTTAAAACGTTCTGCCTGTAAAAGATAAACCCCATCAATTTCCATTTTATCGTTTAACCGCTTAACTTTTAAGGTGTAGCCCTTTGCTTCTACTATCTCGCAAATGGAGTTTTTAGGGATTGCGTTTAGCATTTGCTGACGTATTTCCGCCCTGATAAACGTTATCAATTCGGTTAGTAAATTACGCGGTTGATTATAACTCATTTCATTATCCTAAATTGTATGTTTGCGCCAATGAAGTTGGCAACATTTCTATTGTTGTCGCCCATTGGTCGCTTGACGTGCCATAAAAATTGCCCTTGTGTATCACTTTGGTTGCTATAAACTTGCCTTCCTTAATTAGCTTTAATTTATCGCTTTGAGTATTAACAAAATTGTTAGTTACTATGCTATTAGCAATTGACGAAGTAATGCGCCCCAATTGCAATTCGCGCCCTAACGATATTTCAGGGTTTAAGAACGTGGTTAGATTAACCTGCCCCGAAAATCCCATATTGATTGGCTGGTTTATAATTTGATTATAATCAATTTGCAATGGCGATTGCTTCACTGCGTTTGTAATTTTATTTACATAATCAACTGCGGAATTTCCTGTCTTTAATGTTCCGCCATTTTTTAATCTGTATAGCCTTGCCGCGTTTTCTGTTAGCCATTTTTCACTATCTCTTTCTTTACTTGC
>CAVEGL010000058.1:0-4871 GCA_963615165.1 bacterium
GGGGTACACAGTATCATTAACGGAACGATTTGCGAAGACGTTTGGTTCGAAAAAAGTCCGGATGAAAAACTTAACCTTGAGTGGTTAGGCGACCGCAACGAAGGTCGTGGTGAAGTATTAATTATGACTACCTTGTCGGGAGACATATTTGAAATGTGCTCTACTATGGAGGAAGTTAGAGAGGTTTTGAAGCGGGCAGAGAATTATCATAATAATCCAAAATAAGTAAATGCTCCGGCGTCAGCTGGGGCATTTTTTAGCGTTCATAATAAGTGGGGGATAAAAATATTTTCTATAAAGTTGCGATTTTCATAGTAAAATCTAATAAAGTTGTTCTGACTTCAAACTATACAATGGGTTTATAAAATTAGCACTTGCGCAATCTAATTAAAATTGTTAATATAAGAGTATGGATGGCGATAAACAGAATGCGTCTGTGGTGATGTCGGAGAATAAAGTCGATACGGAATCGAGGGATTTTGCCTCTCATGAAACTCGTCGGAGATCTAAAATGCCGATGATAGTTTTGTTGGTCGCGGGGATAGTTCTAATTTTGGGGTTAGGTGTTGCTGTTTGGATGGTTCGTCCTGCTCAAGTGGAGGTAGAGGAGACTGCGGATTTTGATGCGCATATTGAATCTTTGAATTCGCAACTTTCTTTAATGTTTTTTGGCGATGATTATTCGGTTAACAGAGAAGACTACATCAATGACCTTTTGAATGAAATTGATAATACCGAGGACGCGAATCAGAGGGCGGAGTTAGTGGCGACGGCTGCGAATTTTTATCTTTTTCAGGAGAGGGGTTATTCTGAGAAAGATTACGGAATTGCAATCTATTTGTTGAATAGTGTGGACAGAGCGGAGGTGTCGCTCGATAATAATTTGGCGATATTGGAGCTTTTGGTTTCGATATATTTGGACTTAGGGGACGTGGATCAGGCTAAGACCATGATTGATGAAATCTTGAATTTGCCGGATGGAGAATTGGAGCTTGAAAGTATGTCTGTGGTGAAACAAGTTTATGCTGAACAATTGGAGGAATTAAATGAATAAAATGATTAAAAAATGTGTTTTATCATTGGTCGCATCGTTGGTTTTTGGAGTTATTTTATTTGAGCAGGCATGTTATGCTGCTCAATATACGACGGGAGGAACCGGAGGTGCGCCAGCGGTGGGGGGAAACGGAACCAATAATCCGAAAACGCATTATGATTGTACATCTAAGGCCGGTATGGATATGTGTCCGCATTGGATAAAAGTGCCAACGAATATTTTTGCCAGCATGATCGAAGACGGACGGATGAATGGAACATACGACAACTTTAGTGTATGTACGGACGGTACACGAAACACGGATGGATATGTGGTGTTTGCCGGGAAGTTCTATAATGGCTTATATTATTTACATAACATCAATAGTGGGAATATCCCTAATCCTACCAAGATTTCGAGGACCCATCTTGAATATTATGATACTAGTCGCCACGCGGGTAGCGAGTGGTCTAATAATTTAGAAGAAGGAAATTTCTTCGATGATTATACGACGGATGGGTTATATACATATGAAGACTTGATGAATAAAGTTATGGGAAATCTTGGTGCTACTGAGAAAGATTTAGCTTTCTTTTGTGAGGGTATGGTGAATGATTTCTTTTCTAGATCTAATGTGTCTTCGGATGAAGGCTATGCAACTACGGGCATAGGAAAAAGTGGATCTAAAGAATTTGCCCCTGAGGTCAAAACTGTTGTGGGGGCTTCGGTGCGAATTGCGTTTAGCCACGATTTGTTTTCGGCGGAGAAGACGAATGATGTGAAATGGAGACTTGATCGAAACGTTACGATAAATGGTACGCATAAGGATGGCTTCTTTGACAAAACAGAATATAGCGTTTCTTATTCCGACGAGAGCAATCCTTGGGAAGGAACCGCTAATACTGATCAGGAGATTACCGGGGGTGGGGATGCTAAATATAAGGCAGCGGGAACTCGGAAAGATAACAATAGCGATGATGATGCTACATATTTGGCGAGAGATGAATATGAGATTACTTTCAAGGAAGCCGGAAAATATGAATTTTGTGAGGATTTTTATGTGAATGAGGTAAAGTCTACGGCGGCTTGCGTTATTGTAGAAGTTAGTGGTCCGACGAATTTCTTGTCTATATCGAATGTTTCGAACAGGGATGGAACTGGGGGAGACAGTAATTATGAAACTACCGGCGAACCTACTAGTCAACAGAAGACGGTTGCTACTGCTCTGAAATTGAGTGGCGCTAATAAGACCGGCTATATAACTTTTTCGCATAATATTTATTCTAATAATCAGGCATCCGATGTCTCGTATTATGTAGAACGGACATTGAATGGTTCGAAGGGGTTTTCATCCGGTAATATCGATATTTCGTACCCGGCAACCAAGGAAAAGAGTTCAAATAGCGCAGAGGAGAAATATTATGGAGGGGATATGACTTTTTATGCCAAAGATAAAACCGGATACTATGTTGGTGTGCCGCGTAATTTTAGTGATGGCACATATGAGTATGCTTTAAGGGATTATTATTTGATAAAATTTGAGGAGATTGGGACGTATGAATTTTGCGAAACTGTATTTGTGGAGGATTCTGACGGCGATTATATAGAGATGACTTCGGCTTGCTCTACTATCACGGTTGGAGATCCGTCTTCGTCAGATGGCAACACTTCTTATTGCACTGCAGATAGGCTATGGACGGATACCGAGGAATATGGTACCTATGTGAAATCTAAAGAGGCGAGTATTGAGCCTGACACCAGTGCAGAGACTACGGCTATTGCTGCAGTACGCAATACAGAAAGCTCGAATCCTGAGTGGAGCTTGAATAATTCCAGGTTGGTTTACGCGAAGCAGGGGGACATTCTAAATTGGAGGCATTGTTATTATCCCGGAGTACAAAGGCTTGCCGACACTATCTCGACGAGAAAAAATTCCGATCCTGAGCCTAGCAAGTTGCCAAGCAAGGTTAATTCTTTAAATAACACGGAAATTCGTAATTGGGCTCTTAAGGATAATAATTTTAAGGTCACACAGAGGAATATGTCGTCCAAGAATGCCAGCGGTTTATTCAAGTATGACGTGGGGGATATGACGGTTGGGTCTTGGGAAAATGACTACAAAGTGTTGAAGGGTAATGTTGGGGAAAAATTGACTGAGACTATTGTGTCGTCTTCGCCTGCGTATATTTCGGTTACTGATGAGGGTAAGCATTCGTGGAATTGCAACAAGTATAAGGTCCGTAAAAAGATTTGCGATGATGATGGTAAGTGCCATTGGAGAACTAGAACTAGATATGAAACATGTCGCCATTCGAATCGTTTTTATAGGACTGAGACGGAGAACACGGATGATGAAACTGCTTCTGTTTATGTTCCGTATAACTTTACGACTAGCACGGATATCGAGCTTAGATCTTCGGTTGTGTATGCCGGAGAAGCGGCGACGGCTAATGCTACAGTTGCGGTGAATCAGCGGCAAAATAATACTACCCGAGGGTATTATGGTACAAATACTCCGGACGATACAGAGGTGCGGATAGTTACTTTCTATCTGTCGTCTGAAGATTATAATAGTTTTAACCGTAACGGTGATAGCAGCACCTCGAAAGATCCTTGTGGCTATTACGAGGGGCATGGTGCGGAAAGTTGCGAAACGCAGTTTAGCAGGGAAGGAGCTCTAGAGGGGGACTATAATAGTGATAAGAAAAATAATTTTGATAATAAGACGGTTTCTGTGTATGACGTGACGGCCGGTTCATATTTCTGCGCGGCTGTGGGGGTGAGTCATACTGATAGTAAAAATGATACCAATGATGATGGCGCGGGGAACGTTAGTAATAAATGGAATATTTCGAATGCTTCTTGCCGACCGGTGGCTAAGCGCCCGTCGTTGCAGGTTTGGGGAAATATGTTTACTTCCGGCAACGTAAAAACATCTGTTAGTGCTAAGCGGGTGGTTGCCGGAGAGTGGAATCATCCTTATAGTGGAAATAATGCCAATAACACTACGGTCTTTGGTTCCTGGGTGGAGCTTTCGATTATCCACTCTACCGGTACGGTAAAGGGGCTGGCTTCCGGTGCGGCGACTGGTCGGAAAACTACCAATTCAAATATTTTTGGGACGAGGTCGGATATTGTAGCCGGTGGCAGTCATGAGGGGAATGGAGTGAATTACTGTGCGATTCGTATTCCGCTAACGATTCCCAGTACTTGTGTCGGAAATGCTGTCAAGAGCAGTAGTAACAGTAATGTTATTGCTACGCCTACAGATAAGACTGCTTTGGTCGAGCATTTTATCAATAACGAGAATGTTGGGTTTACGAAAAAGACAGAGACTGAGCTGAGTGGGTATAGCTTGAATCCGGGGGAGACGGTAGTTTATGATGCGAAGGGTAAGACCTTTACGGTTAGGGGCAATATTACGTATGCCCGTGATGATTATAATTTGCTGCCGGAGATTCCAAAAATGATTATCTATGCCGAGGATATTGATATCGAGTGTGGGGTTTCGCAGATTGATGCAGTGTTGATTGCGGATGGGGCGGTGGATACTTGCAGTGACGCCAATGAGCATGACGAGAATGACAGGAAACGTTCTAATCGGTTGCAGATTAATGGGGCGGTGATTGCGGATGAAATACATTTGAAACGGACTTATGGTGCGGCGACGGGCGATAATTCCGGTGTGCCGGCGGAGATTATCAATTATGACACTTCGCTTTATCTTTGGGGGGCGCCGCGTTCGGGGGCTGGGGCTACGGGAAGTTTGACTACTGTTTATCAGACGGAGCTTTCGCCGCGGTATTAGGGGGGGCGCTTGTTCTAGGGGCGATTGGGG
>CAVEGL010000059.1:0-4735 GCA_963615165.1 bacterium
GCAGTTACACCCTCAGTCGTGCCAGTCACCTTAAAATCCATATCACCGGCAAAATCTTCCGCGTCCATCAAGTCAGTCAATACATAAGCCTTATCAATATCATCAACGGTAATTTCTTGTCCTTTCGGTACATCCACCATCAATCCCATTGCTACGCCAGAAACCGGTTTCTTAATTGGCACGCCGGCATCCATCAGAGCCAAACAACTTGAACAAGTCGCCGCCATCGAAGTCGAACCGTTTTGCGACATAATCTCTGTCACCGAACGAATTGTATAAGGAAATTCCTCCTCTGAAGGCAATACTGGAACAAGAGCCCGCTCCGCCAAATAACCATGTCCCACCTCACGTCGACCAGGCGAACCAATTCTGCCTGGTTCCCCCACCGTATAAGAAGGCGCATTATAATGATGCATATAACGACGCTTGCCATTCGTCACTTCCATTGTATCCACATCTTGTGCATAAGACAATGGCGCGAGCGTAACAATATTCATCGCTTGCGTCACCCCGCGCGTAAACAAAGAAGAACCATGCGTGCGTGGCAAAATGCCTACTTGCGAACTAAGAGGTCGCACCTCATCCAATTTTCGCCCATCCGGACGTATGCCCTCTTCAACAATTCCACGACGCACTTCTTTATGCACTGCAAGTTCAAATGCTTGATCATAAACATCACGCAAATTTTCGTCGTACCAAGCCACTTTTTCATTGTCAGTTTCGCCCTGTCCTTTAGCCAAAGCAAATTCATCATGCATTGCATACTTAATGTCATCCAAAATTTGCGCGCGCTCCATTACATTGCCGCGCACTTTATTGCCAAACTTACCATCAGTCCAGTCTGCCACCTCTTGCATCACATTTTCATCCGGTAAAACTAATTCAAATTCTTGTTTTTTAACATCAACTTGTTTAGCTAATTCTCGTTGTAGATCCAAAACTGGTTGTACATTTTCTACTGCCCAGCGCATCGCCTCGATAATAGTTTCCTCAGGAACTTCTTTGGCGCCAGCCTCTACCATCATCACTTTGCCATCTTTGCAAGCCACCACCAAATCAAGCGGAGATTTCTCGCGTTCTTCCGCCGACAAAAAGGCTTTAAATTCTCCGCCAATTCGCCCAATTCGCACTCCGGCAATTGGACCGTCAAATGGTACGCCAGCGTTCATTAACGCACTGGAAGCCGCCAACATTGCTACACAATCTGGACGAAAACCTGGATCCATCGACAAAACCATACAAACTACTTGCACTTCTTGCCTATATCCCTTCGGGAAAAGCGGTCGAATTGGTCGGTCAATCAATCTCCCAACCAGCACCGCCTCATCTGCCGGCTTGCCCTCGCGCTTGATAAATTTCGACCCACTAATCTTTCCAGCCGCATAAAATTTCTCTTCATAATCAATTGACAATGGGAAAAAATCTTGCACTACCGGCTTCGTCCCCACCACAACCGAACCAAGCACTACCGTCTCGCCATATTGCACCAAAACCGAAGAAGTTGTTCGAAACCCCACTCGGTTTACCTCGAGGGACAGCTCTCGCCCCAACCACTCCGTTGAAACTTTTAATGTTTTTTTGCCCATTGGATTAATAATTTCCATCAAACCCTTTCCGGGAAAACATCAGATATGGACCGCCATATATTGGATAAAATACCCAATATAGAAAGGAACTAGCAGCCCATATCTGCAGTCTTCCCCTTTATTATTCTTTATTGCACATTAAAGTAATGCACTTTACATTATATCAAAGCTTGTTTTTTTTCGCAAACTATGATATAATAAGAATAGTCCAAAATGAGGGGGTGCAAAAATGGACGAAAAAACTTACAAAAATTTTGTAGCACCATATGAATATGCTACGAACGAAATGGTTGCCAGCCTTCAAAATATGCAAGACGAACTATTAAGGTCAACAACCATCAGAAATCCGATAGATTCCATCCACTGGCGAATAAAAACTTTAGAATCTATCAACGAAAAATGCTCTAAGGCCGGATACGATTTAGACCTGAACAATCTAGAGCAAATCTCGCTCAATATGCTAGATATCGCTGGGATACGCATTGTGTGCATATTCAAGGATGATATCTGGAGAATCCAAAAATACATCGAAAAAATTCCAGGTGTATTCATTCTCAAAACGAAAGACTATGTAACAAAGCCAAAACCAAACGGCTACAGTAGTCTTCATTTGATAGTCTACAGGGAAACTGCAACTATTCTGGAAGGAATCAAAAAAATCCCTATAGAAGTTCAGATCCGGACTATCGCACAACAACAATTTGCACAAATAGAACACCGTGCCAGATATAAGAATACGCAGTACGGCAGTAATTCCTCCAACCTCGAAAGCATGCTCCAAGCAGCAGCCGAAATGAGTCGCGACCTAGACGAACTCTACAACGCGATTCGCAAAGAAAGCGGGGAAGATTAAAAGAATAAAACCGCCCTAATGGGCGGTTTCTTATTTCCTTAAGCCAAGCTTCGCAACAGTTTCCTTATACAGCTCAAAATTGGTATTTTCCAAATACTTCAAAAGCTTTTTACGCTTTCCAACCATCTGGATTAAACCTCTTTTAGCCATAAAGTCATGTTTATTATTTTTGACATGTTCCGTAACTTCCTTGATACGCTCAGTCAAAATCGAAACTTGAACTTCAGAAGAACCAACGTCCACCTTACTACGGGCGACCTTGGCAATAGCCTTAGTTTTATTCTCTTTTGTTATCATACTTAGATTATATCACACATCTTACATTTTTACAACAGATATGATAAAATTAAAGCATTGCCAATCACAGTCAAGGCAAGCATCCTAAGCCACCAAAACTTACCGTGCGGGAAGTTAGCAATCAGAGTGGGCGACACCACTTGAGAGCCCCAGAAAAATCTTATTTTCGTAGGAGAAAATACCTGGCAGGACTCGCTCCGAAATCAAATAAAGGAACCGTATCATGAACAAAACTGAAGACCAAATCATCCTCATCGATAAACCCACTGGCGTCTCTAGTTTCGGCGCAGTTGCGCGCATTCGCCAACAGCTAAAAGACCAATTTGGTCATAAAATCAAAGTTGGCCACACCGGCACTCTAGACCCTTTCGCAACCGGCCTTTTAATTCTTCTCTCCGGCAAAATGACCAAAAAATCCAACGTTTTCCTCAAGCAAGACAAAGAATATGAAGCCACCATTAAGCTCGGTTTCACCTCCACCACTGGCGACCCAGAAGGCGAAATCGCCCCGCATTCAAGTAAAATCCCTAATTTCACCGAGGTTGAGACCGTCGTAAAGTCTTTCGTCGGCAACATCGCCCAAACCGTCCCCAAATTCAGCGCCGTCAAGATCAACGGTCAACGCGCCTACAAACTCGCCCGCCAAGGCACAGATTTTACTCCACCCACCCGCCAAGTTACAATTTACGACATCGAAATCCTCGGTTATCGATACCCTTATCTCCAAATTCGCACCAAAGTTTCTTCCGGCACTTACATCCGCACCCTCGGAGAAAACATCGGGCAAAAACTCGGCACCGGAGCATATCTCACAGCCCTCCGCCGCACCAAAATCGCCAATTATTCCGTCAACGACCCCAGTGTTATCAAAATCCAAAAATAAAACCACAAAATCATTAGTCAATTACAAAAACAGACTCGCTATATTAAACAGAGTAGATGACACGATTCTGCAATCACTCGCAAAAATTTTTACGGAAAAATAACGACGGAACCCGTCCCAAGCTATTCTGGCAAGTCGCTCTAAATACAAAAAAATGGCAAGCCCCACCTCAAACCATAAAGGCAGACTTGTCCCAAAGCAAAAATCATTCACACACTAAGAAATCTCAATTATTTAGCAATCCATTTTTCTGGCTTTTCAAGAAAACCTATCATTATTACATTCCCATTTCCTCTTGTTTTTCTTTAAACTTTTGCTCATAACTTTTTTAATCATTTTCTTCCGCTTCTCTTATTCTCTGTTCTCTTTCGGTGCTCCGCCTCAGCTTCTTGCCTAACTCTTATCTGTCGTTCATTTTCTTCACGCCGTTTCTGCTCGACTTGCCCTTCTTGCTCCCGATATTCATTAATATTTTGCTGATACCCTTCTCTATGTTTTTCCTCAGATTTTTCGGTCTCAATTTGCTCTTTGGTTTTTAGTCGGAATTTGTTCCATACTTACACCGTCATCAATCGGTTCAGAATCTACAACATTGAAATATCTAGCCCGCAATATTCTTACCAACGAACGTTCTTCTGCTATTTTTATGCGCTTAACTTGATTTTCTGCATATTGACCAGAGTTCCGGAACATTTCAGCTTCGCACCGAAATTGGTCAATCCGCGCGGTATAGTCTTCAATAAATTCATTAATAGTTGAAACAAAATCAACTTTTTAATAGCCGCATGCGACATATGATCGCCCATATTTATCATGAATTTAAAAGTTTCGGCATTTTGTTTTGCATACCTTAAATCAATCTTAGCGTCTTCGGTTGTCGCCGTTGAATGCTTTTCGCCAGCCGTAAACTTACAGAATGAAAACAATAGTAGAACCTGTTCTGAATACAAAGGCTATAAAAGACAGGCTTGTCAAAAAAAGCAAAACCGAATTTTGCAATTTCCTAACACTTAAACATTGTCTCGCATATAAACTTGAATAGTAATTTATTATATTAATATCTTCTAAAATTACAAGCAATCTGTAATGACTCCAACTCAATTAGTATCGCAACGT
>CAVEGL010000060.1:0-4700 GCA_963615165.1 bacterium
TTGTTAATTTTGCCGGATTTTCGCAACAGAGGTAGGAGTTATTCCTTACCATGGACGTGCTCTACCACTGAGCTAAGACGGCAATTTCTACATCTATAATATCACACTTTTAGAAAAATGGAAACTTTTTTAAGTAAACATCATCGAAACGAAATAAAATTAGATCAAAACCACCACAACACTCCCCAAGTATGTTATAATCAAAATATGAAAACAATTCTCACCGGCGTTCGTGCCAATTCTGTACCAACTCTCGGTAATTATCTCGGAGCCATTCTCCCCACAGTTCATCTTGCCAATCAGTACTCCCAAGATTCTCATATTAACATCTTCGTCCCAGATCTTCACTCTATCATCTCCGACGTAGACGGCGATTTGAAATCCAACTCCATCCGTTCCATCAAATATTACCTCGCCGCAGGCTTAGAAATCAACGATCACATTCACATCTATCGCCAAAGTTACGTCCCCGCTCACTCCGAGCTCTGCTGGCTCCTCAACTGCGTCGCCACTATGGGCGAAGCTTCACGTATGACCCAATACAAAGACAAAAGCGCTGGCAAAGATTCCGTCAACGTCGGCATTTTCGATTACCCCATCCTAATGGCCGCCGACATTCTGCTCTATTCTGCCAAATACGTCCCCCTCGGCGAAGACCAATTTCAGCACATCGAGCTCGCCCGAAATCTCGCCTTACGCTTCAACCACCGTTTCGGCGACATCTTCACTCCGCCCGTCACGACCGCCGACCAAATCAAATTCATGGGCCTGGAAAACGGTCTCCGCATCCGCGATCTCGTAAATCCCGAGAAAAAAATGAGCAAATCCACCAAATCCGAAAATAGCAAAATCATGCTCGACGACAACCCCGAAAAAGCCGCCAAGAAAATCATGTCCGCCACCACCGATTCTGTCGGCAAAATCCAATTCGACATGTGGAACCAACCAGGTATCTCCAACCTTCTCCAAATCGAGTCCATACTAGAGAACACTCCACTAGAAGACGTCATCAACGCTTGGGCTGGCATCACCCAATATGGCGAACTCAAAAAACAAGTGGCCGCCAGCGTCAAATCCGAGCTCGCCTCCTTCCAATCGAGGCTAAAGAACATCACCGATGCTGAAGTCCTAGCACTTTTTCAGACCGGCGAAACCTACGCGAATCAAGTCGCAAACGCCAAACTCTTGGAGGCTCAACGTGCTTTCCGTCTGCGCTAATTACAGAGGTAAGCTTGATAAAATATAGCATTTGTGGTATAATTAAAAGATGATAGTCACCGGCAAAAAGTTCTCTAAACCCGAAATGTCCCGCGTAATCAACGGCGACAAAATTTTGAGTCAAGACGAAGCTTTAGAGCCCAAAATCCGCCTCGATTTGCTCATGAAAGACATCTATAAAAGCTACAATCGTTCCTCCCTGCAAAAATTTATCGAAAGCGGCTTCGTCACCGTCAACGGCGAAACCGTCCTAAAGCCGAACACCAAAGTCGAAAAATCCGTCAAAATCGATTTACAAATCCCCGAAACCCTCAAAAATGCCGATTTGAAACCCCGAGTCATCCACGAAGACGAAAATGTTCTCGTCGTAGACAAGCCGAGCGGGCTCCTCAGCGAAGCCAAAGGCGAATATTGCCCCGAACGCACCCTCGCCGATTATGGTCTCGTCGCACACCGACTTGACCGCGACACTTCCGGCGTCATGATTCTCGCCAAAACCCCCGAAGTCCAGAAATTCCTCAAAAAGCAATTCCAGGCCCGCACCGTCCACAAAACCTACTATGCCATCGTCTCTGGTCGCCCCAAGCTCGACGAAGCCAATCTCGATCTCCCGATTATCCGCGATTTAAAGCGTCCCACCACTTTTCGCGTCAACGCTAGCGGCAAGCCGTCCCAGACCTACTATAAGGTCTTAAAGTCCGACGACAAACATTCCCTCCTCGTTTTGAAGCCCACTACCGGTCGCACTCATCAGTTGCGCGTCCATATGAATCATCTAGGTCACCCCATTGTCGGCGACGTAGTTTATAATGGCGAGCCGAGCGAGCGTCTGCTTTTGCATGCCGGCGAACTCGAAATTACCTTGCCGGGAGGCAAGCGCATGACTTTCACTTCCCCCTTGCCGGAAAGCTTCCAAAATGTTCTTTAACGATCCCGGTCAAATTCCCGTCATTGCCGCGAGAACCGGCACTTCAATTTTTGTCGTCCCGGATAGCACTGAGGTTAATATTAGAAACGCCATCGTCTTGGAGCCCACCATCAAAACCGTCATCTCTATCGACCAAGTTCGCGCCGCCCTTTCACACACCAACACCAAACAAACATCCGAGCAATTCATTCTCATCCGTCCCGCCGACAAACTCAGTGAAGACGCCTGCAATGCCCTTCTCAAAACTCTCGAGGAGCCGGGGCAGAAAACCCACTTCATCCTCATCACCAAAGCCCCAGCCCTGCTTCTCCCCACCATCCTCAGCCGCGCGCACCTCTACATCCTAAACACCGGCGGCACAGATTTCACAAATATTAAAGCTGGCGACAAAATCAAAGCCATCGCCAAAAAACTCCTCGCCGCCAAACCCGCCGAGCTTCCCGCCCTCGCCGAAGAAATCGCCAAAAAGAAAGATCGCGCCTACGCGCTCGAAATCGTCGGCATCACCATCGAAATACTCTACAAATCCTACTTTTTGACCCAAAAATCCGTCTTTCTTGCCAAACTCCCCCGCTTTCTCGCTCTTTATGACCATCTCGCCCGGAACGGACATATCAAGCTCCACTTGGTCGCTGACCTTATTTAGCTCGGCAACATTTTTACCCCCTCCCAAGTCTATTTTTGTTGCCCAACCGGCCTCAATTCATCGCGCAAATCGACCATATCACACCGCAAGGAAAGGAGGCAAGATGTCTAAAAATTCACAAAACAACTCTTGCGCGATATGGAAGTCATCAAAGGTTGCATTACCGGCCCCGAACTAACGCTTCATCTCGAAAACTCTATAAACAAAACACTAAACACGGCGTACATTTTACGGGAATAGTTGTTCATGAAAGATATATTACGCCGAGCTGTCGCGCAAAAAATAAGTACCACAAAGCCTTCCGCAATTTTGCCGACGGTAATGGCAAGCCCAAAACCGTCCAATCTTATCTAATTCATTTAAAATATATCAATAGTACTGAGTTTCTGCGAAAGATTTTGACTATCCAGACCGAGGATTAAATATCCAACCAGCCCCCTTACGAAAGGGTTTATTGCTGAATATTGACATCGAAAAGAGAAAAGCAGAACTAACTGAATCTAACGAGCAATACACCGCACGCTGAATCCGAAAAACCGACCGTCGTAGCCGTTCGGGTCTATGTCGTTGGTACTGGTGAACGAGAAGTAGTACGCGTTGGTATCGCTATGCCCCGGCGAACTAGACCAATAAGCGCCGGTGTTACTCGCGCCCATCAAGACACCAGAGTGGGCCGCGCCGCCACGCACGAAATACAGAGGGGAATTCAGCAAAGCTTGCACAGGCAAGTTAGCGGCATACGTCGTCGCGAGAGACTGAAATTCGCCAGTGCTTCCACCGGTTGGAAGGCGCCAACCCTTCGGGCAGATGGAATCTTGCGCCCCGAAATCTTGTCCCTCGTCATCCACGTCAATCGCGATAGTGCCACCAGAGCCGGCAGTGGCGGTATTCCATTGGTAAAAGTTACCCACGTGGTAGTGGTTGGCGGCTATGGCGGGAGAATCTGTGGCAGAGAAGCCGTGATCAGTACAATCTGCGTAAGAAGTAGCACCATAATCACAGTTTGAATTCGTTGTGCCATCATAAGCATAATCACCAGGATCCCAAGAACTAGTGGCGGTGTAGACATTTTTTGAGGTTATAGTGGTCTCAGTAGCCGCTGGTGCATAAGTGGAACTAGGGTTCCAAGCAGTAGTGGAATTGAGGTCCGTGTCTGCATCGGTGAAACCGTCCGCAGTAATGTCAAGGTCGAGGTTTTGCGTCATCCAACAATTATTGTCCCCTAGTTTGGTAACCCAGTAAAATTTGGAGTCACGAGAATCCCTGAGTTGAACACTATCTCCCACACTGGCATTAGCGCAAATAGTTGTAGTCATATCTTGCATATCTGTAATGCCACCAAACAGCACCACAGTCCTCTCCCACATCGCATAAAGCGTAATGTTCTGCGCAGAAGTAGTACTGGCAAGCACATAAACTCCCCCCGGATTATAAGTAATGCCCGAGCAAGCATTACCATCCGTAGGAACTACACTGCACCACCCATCAAAAATATAATCCGCACGACTAGGCGTATCTGTCGTAAGGGACAGCACACCATTGCTAGCCGTGCCACTACTCTGAGCCGGCATACCAGTCACGACACCACTTGTGTCGTCATAAGTAATCGTATAATCCGTAGTGATGAGCTTCGGGATAGCCGTAAAAGTCACAACATTAACGTACGTGCCGGACGCTTGAGTAACGCTGGCTTTAGCACCAATTTTGAATTGAAGACTAGTACTGTTATTGTCGCTCGTATCTACTAGCGATACGCCATAATTCCCCGTAGAATACAGCGGCAGGCCATTATATCCCGCCATCGCGCTACCGTTCGCGCCGGACACCCAGCTAGTACCACTATCGGTAGAATAGGAATAGCCCCAAGTATTATCCGCAAAATCGTTTAGCGAGGCGGCAGTGCTAGAC
>CAVEGL010000061.1:0-807 GCA_963615165.1 bacterium
CCCTATGCCAAGCAGCGCGAAATTTTCAAAACCCTGAAAGGCGGCTATACCGAAGTCGAGGTTTGGAGCCGTTCTATGGGCAAGATTAAGCAGCGCAAAGTATCAAAAGAATCAAAAGTTCCCAAAACTTCAAAAACATCAAAGGAGTAAAAGATGAGAGAAAACGACATCTTAAGAATCAGACCCGAACACACTCACGCGGGCGGCTTGCAAATTTGCGACGACGGTGCGGACGGAACAGTTCAAAAACTGGGCTTTTTCGGGGCGACGCCTACCGTTCAGCGCAAGAACGCCGCGCAGGCAAAACTTGCCGAAAACGCGACAACCGCGCAGATTGTAGCCCTTGTAAACGAACTGCGCGAAACCCTCGTCGAAAAAGGTTTGATAAAAGGTTCGGCGTAGAATTTTGAATACGATTCCATTCGGAGAACTTTCGCAAGGAAGCTCTCTTTTTTATTGAAAACATATATGATAATTGTAGTATATTGCATATGTCTAAATTGATATGTGAATCTATACAACACTTTGTATCTCCATTGATTGGAGAAATCCCCCAAGAACTGATGAAAGAGTTTGAGCTTGGTAATGAATTTAGATTTACACCAATTGGAACTGTTACGAAAATTAGATTTTATGATAGGTATTTCTTAGCAACAGCTAAGCACTGTGCCAAACTTTTAACAGAAAGATACCCAAGAATATTCTATGACTTATCATACGAACCAGAACACCCCTTGTTTGCAAAATTCATTCCAATTTTGGAGCAAATTGAATTAGAATCAAAAGACAATGAAGAAACAAAGGATG
>CAVEGL010000061.1:900-4689 GCA_963615165.1 bacterium
AAATAAAAAAGATGCATTATGGCTCCAAAATGAAAAAGAGGTAAAGAATTTTTTCTTTGATGCATCTTTAAATTGTTTAAATACATCGTCAATTTCAGCATTAATATCGTCTTGTGATTCTTGTGGTTTTATATACGGGTATCCCATTGATAATATTGATGACGAAAATAAACGGTTTAAAATAAACCAACAACTTATTCCTGTTAGAAATATTCATAGTAGTAAATTAAGTCCTCTTTATTTAGAATATGACTTAGATCTGCCAGATATTTCATACAACGATAGGTTGGATGGTATGAGTGGCGGAATTTTAATGTGTCAAGATCCGCAAGATATGTTCCACTTATATCCTATTGCTATGCATATACAAGGAAGTAATTCAATAGGACACGCTATAATAACTCCGTTATTACTAAAAGATTTAATGTGATTTTGACAAAGCCCATATTCGTATGGGCTTTTTTAGTGAAATTAAATCGGCGTTGGTGGAAATCTTTTCTTCGTTTTCGCAGCCTGTTGTTTGGCGCGGGCGCGTTATGAACGCGATTATAGCCGAGGGGCAAGAGGCGGTCGAATTGGGATCTGGCGGGTTTGTGCCCGACTCCACTTTTAATATGAAGTTCTTGGAGTCGGAACTTGACGGCGAATATCCCCACATAGGCGAAGTTGTGGAATACAACGGCAGGCAATTCCGCATACATTGGGTGTCTGTTCGCACAAACCACGGTCAAGTTGAAATAACCCTAAAACCTATCGACAAATGAGCGTGAATTTTGAAATCATCACAAAAGACTTTGAAAACGCCCTCACGAAATACAAAGTCGCCTGCCGCAAGGATTGGCAATTTGTGGTTCGGCAACAGTCGCGTATTGTCGGCGAAAGGCTTGTGAAATTTACTCCGCCTAAAACTGCGGCAATAGGCAAGCGCAATGTCGCGCGGGACATTGGCAAGGTGTTTGCAGACCTAAGTAATACAAAATGGAACGACAAGTCTTTGGATAAAATGTGGCGTGCGGGAAACTTTGAGGGTGTAAGAAAGACTCTCGAAAACCACCCGAATAAGCTTCAAATGCCCGTCTTTAAATATAAGCGGATTTTCGCTAAGCCAGTCCGCAATATCCATAAGGCGGCAATCAATAGAAGCGGGAGAGTTCCGAAGAATTGGCGGACGCAATACGCCGTAGCCGGCAAAGGCGAACTTAAAAAATACGTCAAAAAGGTTCAACTGCAAGTGGGCGTTGCAAAGTCGGGCTGGCTTGCGGCTCTTGTGAAGTTGGGAGGAAAAGCTCCGAATTTCATCTCGCGCCACGGCACAAAATACGGCGGATTTATCGACGGCAACAAGGGAGACAATCCATTCTTTACCCTAATCAACAAGGTTTCGACATTCCCACAGGGAGGCACGCCCGCAAGAATTTTGCGCCGCGCGTTCATTGCCCAAACAAAAGCTATGGAAAATAATATCAAACGCCTGATGGATAAATCTGGAAGGATTTTCTAATGCGCGAAAAACTCGAAAACATACTTTTTACAAAGATAAAAGCTTCGCTTCCTGCGGAATTCAAAGCAATGCTTGTTCGCGGGCATTCCACGAACGACAGACACATTCCGTATATCAACCTCGATGTCGGCGAACTCCGCCCATTCGGCGATTTGCAATCCTCCGACGGAATGTTTGAAGCCGATGTAAGCGTCGCCATAGCCGATTCCGCCCACGACATCAAATATCCCGAACTTTTCAAACGCATTCGCGCGGTAATGCCGGCTTTTGAGAATTTTTCCTATGCGGAAGAGAATATCCTAATAAACGCCCTCTACTACGAAAGCGAAACGGACGCCAGAGACGACAACAACCTCGGCTGTGTAATAACGTTCAAAGCCGTCGTTCAGTTTTTGTAGCAAAAAATTTTGACACTGTTCCCTTTTTGTATGAGCAATCCATACAAACTAAGAGGGACAAAACAGCCGATTTCGTTCGGCGTTGAAAAGCTTGACGGCTACATTGTCGACGCCACCGAAGAAACTATCGAGGGCGAAGAGCTTGAAGTTGAAGACGAAAACAACAACGTAGTTGCGCATTTTTCGGGCTTCGGTATTCGTTATAAACGCACGGCAAGCGTGATTCCGCTTGTAGGAGCAACCGCGCCGCTTCCTGGAGATTCGTTTAAAATCGGCGAGAACTTCGAGTTCATCGTAAAGTCTGTTAAAAAATCCCGCGCCCGCAAGGACGTTGAAAAGTGGGATTTGGAGGGCACATACTACCCCGAAGTTCCGATGGAGGAAATCGGGTAATGGAAGACTTCTACGAAGCCTTTATAAATTGCTCTCACACGGCTTTGGGCAAACGCCTGAAACCTTTTTGCTTGAAGCATTGCCTCTATTTGGAGGCGTTAAATTTGCCGATAATGCGCCTTGTAAACGGCGAAGAGGCGGAAATTTCCCGCCAAGATTTGGAGGTAGCCGTTATTATTTGCTCGGCGGACGACATTCTAAAAAGCCTGAAACGCCCGCATCTTGGAATGAAATTCCATTCATACAAACGCGGACTAACGGCGTTTCTTTCGTATCTGACGGACTTTGTCGCCGTCCCCGAACTCTGGGATAAAAGCGATTCCGAAACCACGCTCAACGCGCCTTGGATACTCTCGCGGGCAATGTTGCTTCTTTCAAAAACTTCGCTGAGGCTTGCCGAGGTCTGGAATATGCCGCTTGGCGAGCTTCTCTGGTATTGCGCCGTGTTTGCCGAACAGGAAGGCGTGGCTCAAATCCAGTCGGACACAGAAAAGCGCATAATCGAGGAAATTAAAAATGGCAACAAGTAGCATTCTTGCAAAAATCGGGCTAAATTCGGCGGGGTTTAAGACGGGGCTGGCGCAGTGCCGTATGGCGGCGGGGAATTTTAAAAAGTCCGTCGGCGGTATGTTTTCGGGAATCGGGTCGCAGATTCTCGGGGCGTTGGGAGTGTCGGCGGGTATTGCGGGAATTTCCGCGCTCACGCAAAAGACAATCGAATTCGGCGGGCATATCGAGGATATGGCAAACCAGTTACGAATGGGCAAAAATGAATTTCAATCGCTTGCCTACGCCGCAAAGCTTGCGGGCGTTGAAGAATCGAAGCTCGTCCAGACTCTGCAAACTCTCAACCAGCGCACGATTGACGCCTGCGACGGCAACGACACCTACCGCGACGCCTTAAACCGCCTCGGCATTGACTTGAAGAATTTCGCCAATCAATCCCCCGAAAAACGTTTTGAAATACTCGGCGTTGCCTTTAAAAATTCGGGCGAATCGCTTACCGCGTTGAACGACATTTCGACGATATTGGGGCAAAAGACAGCTCCGCAGCTTTTGGAGGTTCTGGACAAAGTGGCGACTCAGGGAATGGAACGCATAACGCAGTCGGCAATCGAAGCGGGCAACGTTATGGACGAGGAAACGCTTGCAGCTCTTGCCCGCGCGGGAGACGAAATCGACAAATGGCAAAACCGAATCATAGTCGGATTCGGAGGGTTTCTCGCCGATATGGCTTCCGCTATCGGTAGGCAAAAGTGGGGGCTTATGATTGGCATGAAGTTTGCCCAAGCGGGCGAATTTATCGAGGAGGCGTTGCGGGATATTTCAAACTACATACTCGCGGTGTTTTTGAGCGTGTTTCGATATATAAACGGCGTGTTTTCGGGCTTTGTCATTCCCATTCGTAACGCCTTTGTGGGGCTTATCGAAAGCGTCGGCGGCGCGTTGGGAAAGTTCGTCGGACTGTTTTCCGATAGTTGGCAAACTGCGATAAAC
>CAVEGL010000062.1:0-4651 GCA_963615165.1 bacterium
CCCGGATTCACGCAAAAATCTATCTGACCCCTACTAAAGCTACTTAATAATTCAATCGTCAGAATTTGGCTAGACCCTATTTTTTTATTTATCTCCATCGATGTTTCACTTACATAAGTACTCACCGTACCGGAACTCGGATGTCGCACAATCAACACCGCACCCTTCATATATTCTTTGTCTTCATCCGTAGACTGAATCGCCGCGTTCCACCGCGGAATATACTCTTCCGCCGTCCCCGCCAAAACATAATTCCCGCCTCCGTCTTCAACCACAACGTCAATTTCCGCATTCTTCAGCGCATCTAGCGTACTTCCACTGCTCCGCACGTCTTTTCCGATCACATCATAAATATAAATATCACCACTAGAGTTTTCCTCTCCATCTAAATTCTTACTTTCCCCGAACGAAATTAATTTGCCATAAATCACCCTGTCGGTCTTCCCGCCACTAGCGCCAACCACCCCTTGCACATTCGTCACCCCGGAATACGCCGTCCGCAAAAACTCCGCAAAACTCTGCACCGAATCATTATAGCGCTGTTGCGTAATCGAATTTCGCATCCCCAAAGTCACCCCCACGAATAATAGCCCAGTCAAAGCCAAAAACAGCGACACCTCCACCAAAGTAAAACCTTTTCGTTTCCTACCCATATCACCATTATATCATAATCGTTTTGTTTTAGCATCGCTGTTTATTATTTTTTTGTTGCTGATGATGAAGTTTAGAACGCCCGCCTACATACCCAGCCAGGGAAATATTCAAATATTTATGCAGCCAACCTCTCCACCCACCCAACCAGATAAATATGTTATAATTAAAGCATGAGCACACCCAACGATAAGCTAAGGCGTTTTAGATATAAGCTAAAGCATAATTTTTTGCTAACAGAAAATATCGTACTCTTCATAGCGCTTGCCATGTGCTTGATCTGGACCTACCAATCAATCATCGCCATCACCAAAAACTGGACCCTGTCAGAAGAACTAACCATAGCACGAAACGAATTATCCCTGCTGGAAATAGAGGTAGAAACAGCAGAATTGGAAAACGAATATTATAGCTCAACAGAATACCAAGAATTGCAGGCACGCAGGTTATTAGACAAGCAGACCGCCGGCGAAAAAATGGTAGCCTTACCGGAAAATTCCACTACCGCAAAAACCAAACACGCCGAAACCTCCACCGTAATAGCCAAACGCGACTACACGAATTTCGAAAAATGGCTCATGTATTTATTTCCAGACATCTAACTTAGCCAAAACCAGACATTTACTCCGGCAAAATCACATCTACCATTTCCCCTTCAAACATGCTATAATTGCCAAGGAGGGGGTATAGCTCAGCTGGTTAGAGCATGCGTCTTATACACGCAGTGTCCTTGGTTCGAGTCCAAGTACCCCCACCAATTACCTCTATATTAGAGGTTTTTTCATGTCCATCCCTCAAAACCATCAAACGCCCCCATAATAAATTTGATTATGTCGATACATCAAAGTGATAATCTGCCTCCTCGTACAATCGTAATCCGACCTAAATTTATTATCCCCGATACCATTCGCAATCCCCCCTTACTACTCACCCACTAAACCGCCTCATAATAGTAGCCATCCTCGTCAACATCATCATATTCCGTTACGGTTTTCGCTTATGATATCCCCGCCAATCGCCACGGCATCATCACGAAACCCTTTCGTTCCACAATATTCCCCACACTACCATCGGCGCAATCCACCAAACCGTTCGCAATCCCCTTATCGTACGCCCACGCCACCGCACTTATATAATATTCATAAGGTCTCACATCCTCACGAGTGCATCCAGGCAAGACATAAGCGATTTTAGGAAACAAAATCCTCCCCACACGTTACCGATTATCGCCGCCTGAATCCCTATTTTCGCAAAATTTTTAAACTTCATACTTTTATATTGCCACGATCATCGCAAAATACTCCTCACAAAATCGCCTTTGCACACATCAATGCAATTTAAATTCAAAACACCCCCGCAAATCACAAATAATTTTTACGGGGGCATCCACCACTAAATAATTTATCCTAGTAATTCTTTGCCTTTATCTCAAAGAAACTCTGCGGATGCGCACAAACCAGGCAAACCCTCGGAGCCTGTCGCCCCACCGCTACATGACCGCAATTTCGGCAAACCCAAATCACATCACCATCCTTCGAGAATACCATCGCATCCTCAATATTCTTCAAAAGCTTGCGATAGCGTTCCTCGTGCATCTTTTCGATCGCCGCCACCATCTCAAACTTAGTCGCCAACATCTCAAAACCTTCCTCTCGCGCCGTCTTCGCAAAACCAGCATACATATCTGTCCACTCATAGTTCTCGCCATCCGCCGCATCTGCCAAATTCGCCATCGTATCTGGCATTTCGCCGCCGTGCAACTCCTTAAACCACATCTTTGCATGCTCGCGCTCGTTATTAGCCGTTTCCTCAAAGATCGCCGCAATCTGTTCATAGCCATCCTTGCGCGCCTTCGAAGCATAAAAACCATACTTATTCCTCGCTTGCGATTCGCCCGCAAACGCAGTCATTAAATTTTGTTCTGTCTTTGAACCTTTTAATTCCATATAACCTCTTTTCTCTCATTATATCACAAAATCATTTCTTTCGAAACACATTCCCAGGCGCCCCACACAAAGGACATTTCTCTGGCAGATTCTTCCCAGTATGCGAATATCCGCACAATATACATATCCGCACAATCCACGCATCCACCCATCTTCTGCCTTCTCCACCTCCGTAGTTTTCTTCGCCACTTCCTCGATTTTCTGCATTCTCCCAGCCTCTTTTTCTTCCGTTAAGACAATCTCCTCAATTTCCTCCGCCACCACCGAAACTCTTTCTCAGAAAATATCCCTTCCCCCGCCAAAATCAAGACCTTTTTTCCCATCTACTCCTTCACGCGCTCCAGATATAATTTTGTCAACTGCACCATATATAACTCCGAAAATTAAACACCACCACATCTAGTGCACCCAGACCCTCCGCTTCAAACGGCGTATTCACATTTGTCACCCTACTTTCTAGCTTTTCCCCTATAATTTCGGCAATTTTCCGCGCGCTTCCATGTTGCGTTTCATGTGTTACAATTATTTTTTATATTCTTCCTATTTTAAATATTGATAAATCCAAACCTTAAAATCTTCATAATTATTGTAAGCATCCGCGTCCTCATCCGCATCCGCCCGCAAATACCCCACCAACCCTCCCCTACTCACCACCGCCACCGACGGATAAAACCGAATTTTTTCATACAAATCCGTCTTTTTCATCTCTTGGAACATCATCCGATAAACTTTTATGCCTTTTTCTTGCATAAAATCCCCCATATATCCCTCCATCCTATCCGCCGTCACACAGCCGCCTTGATCTATAAAAATCACAAAAGATTTCCGTTCCGCCACCAAATTATCATATCCCTCCACGCTAAGCTCCATAAATTCTGGCACAGCATTCACATATTCCGCATCCAGCATCGCCTTATTCACGTCAAACCACCCCGCCGTCGCCCCTACAAACAGCACGCTTCCACCCACCACTGCCACCAGTGTTACCACCAACCACAAAATCTTTCTCTGTTTTTTCATCAAATTCTTAAATCTTCGTCAAAGCATTAAAATCAATCTCATGGTAAGGCACCTTATAAAAATCATACACGACGCTATTATCTACCAAAGTCCGCTTCACTTCCACATTATTCTCTCCGTCATAGAACCAATACCCGCCCACATCGTAAATTTTATTCTCATTCCAACCAAGTGTCACCAACATATTCTTCATCATCCCAGAATATCCACCACCTCCGCACATCAAGAAGATTACCTTATCCTTCGGAAATAAATCCTCCAAGACCCGCATCGATTCCGCATAATTCGCCACATACTCATTATCTGTCTCTGTAAACAACGTATCACCCGCATAAGTTTTCCCCACTGACTCTGGCAATCCGTTCACGTTTACAATATATGGCAACGGCACCACTTCAAACCCCTCCACAAACCCCGAAAGATACGAATCCCCCCCAATAGATTCATAATCACCAGGATCCTTTAGCATCCGCAAATCCCGATAAACCGCATCGCTCCGCCCCAAATATTTATCGATCGTCGCCTCATTTATATTCTTGTCTATGCCCAGCTCTCCCCGTTCGCCATCAGACAATTCCGGCGTCGGCAAAGCCGCCAAATCGCTCTGAGCCATATTCTTCCCCAAGAAAAACGCCCCGATTGTCAATATTACTGCTCCCGCCACAACCCCCCAAATATATTTTCTCATACTTTCTCTCCACTATTTTTTTATTATATCATACTTTTTCCGTCATTATGTCGTATAATTATCACCATATTCAACTCCAAAAGGTCACAAATCACAAAAACCAAGATAAACTCTATTCCCAAATTTCAGAGTCATCCAATTTAATCGATATCCAAAAACACATCAACAATATATTAGATTTAATGGGGTTCAACTCTCAAAGTACACAAGACAGAAATTCCTCTTAATCGAATAGGCTGGCGAGTTGGCAAAAGCGATATAAAAATCGTCCACATCCATAAACATCAATTACAGCAAAATCCAAAACCACAACACACTCAAACTCCCACAACCCCCTCATCAGGGC
>CAVEGL010000063.1:0-4636 GCA_963615165.1 bacterium
CGCCAAAGTCCTCTTTGAGGGGCAAAAGCCCCTAAAAGCTGTCAAAGGTCAAGCCTTAGTCGGGCAAAAATACGTACCAATCATCCCTGTGGCCGACGGACTTTTCGATCTCGGTCTCCGCGGCGACAAAGGCACCATCAAGCGCGAAGACACCTACACCGTCCTCCCCGCCGATTTTGTCTCCGCCGACGACGGCACCGGCATCGTCCACTGTGCCCCCGCCTACGGCGAGGACGACTACGCGCTCTGCCAAAAGCACGCCGTCGATTTTGTCGATTGCCTAGATGCAAACGGCTATTATCTACCTGAAATGGCCGAAAAATTATACGCTCTCGGCGTTCGCGACACCGATGAAACTGGCATTCAGGCTTGGGCAGGCAACAAATTTATCGCCAAAATCCTCGAAGAACAGGGAATTATCTACAAAATCGAATACATCCAGCACGAATACCCCTTCAATCCGCGCTCCAAAGAGCGCATCATGTATCGCGCATTCCCGTCTTGGTTCTTTGATATTGAAGGACAAAAGCCTCTCATGCTTGCCGAAAACGAAAGCATCAACTGGTTCCCGGCTCACCTCAAGCACGGTCGTTTTGCCAAAAATATCGAACAAGCCCCAGATTGGAACCTTTCTCGCGACCGTTTTTGGGCCACCGCCATGCCAGTCTGGAAAAGCGAGCAGGGAACCGTCAAAGTCGTCGGCTCCTATGAAGAACTAAAAGAATTATCAGGGGTAGAGCTAGAAGATTACCACCGCCCTTGGGTAGATAAAATCGAATTCGATTTCGAAGGCGAACACTTCAAACGCATCGAAAAGGTCCTCGACTGCTGGTTCGAGTCCGGTTCCATGCCGTTCGCTCAGCTTCATTACCCCTTCGAAAACAAAGCCAAATTCGAACAAAACTATCCCGCCGACTTCATCGTCGAATACGTCGGTCAAGTCCGCGCTTGGTTCTACTACGTCCATGCCGTCAACACCACGCTCGCCGAAATCGGCGCCTTCGGTGACAGGCCCCAATCTGGCGCCAAAAACGCCTACAAAAACGTCATTACTACCGGCACTCTCGCCGGCAACGACGGTCGCAAAATGAGTAAATCTCTCGGCAATTATACTGACCCAAATATCTTAATGGATCAATATTCCGCCGACGCCCTCCGTTTTCTCCTCCTTTCCTCCCCAGTCCTCTCTGGCGAAGATTTTGCCCTCCTCGACAAAGACGTCTCTGACATTCACCGCAAACTTGCAATGATTTGGAATGTTTACGATTTCTTTACCACTTACGCCGAAATCGAGAACCTCGACAGCACAGATCTCGCAGCTGCCACTTTAGATTCCCAAAATCCTCTAGACATCTGGATCGTCTCCCGTATCTACCAACTTCGCGACCAAATCACCGAAGGTATGACAGAGTACAACATCCCCAAAGCCCTCGAAAACGTCCTTCCATTTATCGATGATTTGTCCAACTGGTTCGTCCGTCGCTCCCGTCGCCGTTTCGCCAAATCCGCCGACCCCGCCGACCAAAAATCCGCCTTCGCGACCCTCTATTTCTGCCTCATCTACCTTGCCAAACTCTTAGCGCCTTTTACGCCGTTCCTCGCCGAAGAACTCTACCAAAAGATGACCGGCTCAAGCGATTCCGTCCACTTACTAGATTGGCCCGACGTCGACATCATCGACGTCGAAGTCTTAGACCAAATGTCCCGCACGCGCCAAATTATCACCGACGCCCTCGCCCTCCGTATGCAAAAATCCGATACCGAAGCCCAGATCAAAGTTCGCCAGCCCCTCGCTAGGCTAACCTACGCCGGCGAGCCACTCCCTACATTCTACGAGCAGACCATCGCCGAAGAAGTCAACGTCAAATCGGTCCAAAACGGGGAAGTACTAGAGCTTGATAAAACCCTAACCGCCGAGCTTAAAAGGGAAGGCCTCGCCCGCGACTACATCCGCGCCATCCAGTCCGCCCGCAAGTCCGCTGGTCTCTCCATGGACGACCAAATCAGGCTCTCCCTCTCCGTCCTCCCGCCCGCCGATTTTGCCGAACTGGTCAAGGTCGAGGTCAAAGCCGCCGAGCTCACCGAAAATCAAACCTTCACACACACTGAAGAAGTTAAGCTCGCTGGCGTACCAGTCACCATTTCGCTCGAAAAATGCTAACCAAATCCGCGTAGCGTCCGCACGAAACAGGGTTCTTAAAGGGCCCTGTTTTTTGGTTTTAAGGCCCATTTTATAAACATTTTTACCCCTGTTAATTTGACAAACCGCCCAAAAATAACCATAAATACTATTGACATTTTAGCCCACCTGTGCTATACTTAAAACAAGTTAGAAAACAAAACAAAAATTCTAACAAACAACAAATAAAAATAAAAACAAAAAGGAAAAACATGGCGGAAGTAATCAAAACAACAAAAAACACAGATCAATGGGCAGACTACGCCACCTACCCCAGAGAAAGTCAATACGATAGCCAAGAACAAAACGAGGCTAGAAGCAAAGAACTCGAAGCCAAAATCGCCGCGTTTCGACGTAAACACAAAATCGGCAGCTTGACACTTGAAAATGTCGCAGCCTAACTCGCAATAAGCTATAACCGAAAGGAGTAATCTATTGAAAAGAAAAATATTAACCATAACCGAAAGGATTACCTATGTGAACAATTTTCAGCTCATCTACGAGCTACTAGTACTTCTTATTAGTGTCATGTAAACATCAAAACAGGGAATTATAACTGTCAAAGGAGGTGAACCATAAATTACAAAAACCGAACAATTTGTTCGGTTTTTTCATGACCCCAATTGGCGTTCGGAATAAGCAAAAGCGCATTCCTAACAACCCGTCAAAACCCAAAAAGTCGTCAGCATTTCACAAAAAACACCAAAAACACAAAAAGTTTGACATCCCATTCCACTCGTGCTAAAATAGGGGAAAGAGGTCATATTAATTAGGAAGGCTCCACATGGACAATCGAAATTCACAAAATCAACAAAATACTAATAATATTAATCCGCCGGCTGGATTTTCGATGTTTCAATCGCCACAGCCGTCCGCCTCGCAATCATCCCGACCGTCCGCCCCGCAGCTTAGCCAGCCATCCGCTGCCCAGCCAGCCAACCCGCAGTCGACTCAACCTACTGCATCTCAGTCCACTCAGTCTCAAGCCGCTCCTCAGCTCGCCGATGACTCCAATATCGACGAAATAATCAAAAACATGTCCAATGAGGAAATCTTGCGCGCTTTCGCCAACGGTCTGCTCGTCGAAAAAGGTTTGAGCAAAGTAGAACCAGACGTAAGAGAGCAAATGGTCAACGACCTCCTAGAGAGGATTAATGCGTTTATTGACCGCGCCGTGCTGGAATCCTTGCCCGCCGAAAAACTAGAAGAGCTCGACAAAATGCTCGACGCCGGCACCGCCACAGAAGAAAAAATCGCCGAACTAGTCCGAGTCTCCGGTGTAAATACCGAAGAAATGATCACCGATGCTCTCGCAAAATTTCATGATATCTATCTTGGTAACAGCAAAGAGACGGGGGTGTAGATGAACGGACCCAATAAATACGAAAAAACAATTATCGAAGCCGTAGGTAACGCGGATGATCTCAATGATTACAACACCAGTGGCAAAGACTATGAAGACATCCTCAAAGCGCGAAAGCTGGGTAGTGTGGCTGTAGCCAACGTCAGCAAAGAGGATATTGAAAAACTGGCACAACTTAAAGCTTCGGAACAAGCTAATGAGAATTACTCCGAAACGCGCAATATCTTTAAAGGTATTTGGCGCAGCATCGAAAGAGCTAAGTTTATTAAGGATTGCAAAAAGAAAATCAAAAACGATATTGCGGCTGGATATAATCTGGAAGCGATTTTTGCTCATATTGAAGGTAAAAGCGATAGTGAGGTTGAAGAAGAAAACGATAAACTCAGCGAATATAGGGAAATCATAGCCAAGCGAGCCGAAATTGAGCATGAAGATGAAGGAAGAGGCTCATCGCGGGGTAGTGCTATACGGCAGGTTGTTATAGATGAACTGACAAGAGACTCGACTGCCACAAACCATTCCGAATCGGAGAAGCAGAAGGAAGCGTTTTTCAAAAAAATTGGCTCGACGCTTAACTCAAGCGCCGAAACAACAGGATACGCTAATGCTGAAGAACTTTACGAAACTGTTAAAAAAATACGTGAAAAGGACATTTTCAAAGATGTCCTAGAAAAGGGCGCAACCGACCCAGAATATGGAGCCGCCGTAGACGCCATAGATAAATTCCTGGAGAATTCCGTTCAAATCGTCACCAAAGACGTCAAAATTGGGCTAGCCGCCGAAAACACATACAGAAAAATTATAGATGGAAAAATTTTTGCGAGTGGATTAGCCGTCGGCGTATTCACTACGGTAGGCATCGCTGCCGGGCGGACGTTCCTCAAAAAGACTAGCCGACTTGCGGGTGGAGTGATTGGCGGTGCTCTTGTCGGTGGCGCCATCGGTGGAGTCGTTGCTCGCCGTGATGAAAAGAATAATCTAAAATACCAAAAGATTAAAAAAGCAATTAACACGGACATTCTAAAGAAGGAAGATGCAGAGAAGAATGATGTTCAGAGATATATGTTTGCAAGAGGACAGTCGGTTTATACGAC
>CAVEGL010000064.1:0-4563 GCA_963615165.1 bacterium
ATGCAAAGGAGATCCGCCGGAAACAACAGCCGCATCGACAAATTCCCGTCTTTTTATTTTCAAAACCATAGAACGGGAAAGCCGGGCATATTTCGTCCACGTGACAGCCGTAAGCGCAATCATGGCATTCACAAGCGAGCCGCCCAAAATCCCGGCAATGGCAATCGCCAAGATAACGCCCGGGAAAGAAATCATCATATCGGCAATACGCATGATGACTGTATCCACGATTCCGCCGAAATACCCGGAAAGAACGCCCATCACCGTCCCGACAATAAAGATGCAGCAGACAAGCACAATAACCGACGTCAAAGAATAACTGGCTCCATACAGAATGCGGGAAAGCACATCGCGCCCCAGCTTATCCGTACCGAAAAGATGCGCGGCAGACGGTGCCTGATTGGCATCCCTCATCACTGCCGACAGCGGATCATAAGGAGAAATAACCGGTGCCAAAACCGTAATCGCCAAAAGCAAGAATACTAAAATCGACGTCAGCCGAAATGATTTATTTTCTTTAAACCCTTTGACCAAACTTTCCATTACGCGCGCCCTCCCTTCCGAAGTCTCGGATCCAGACGTTGGTAAGAAAGATCCACAACCAAATTAATCATCATATACATCAAGGCAATCCACAGAACAATCGCCTGCACCGTCTGAAAATCACGATACGTAATCGCCTGCACGACCATATAGCCGAGACCCGGCCAAGAAAATACAATTTCCACAACCGCTGCGCCGCCCAGAAGCGAACCAAGCGCCAAGCCGAAAAGCGTCACAAGCGGAAGCAGCGCATTGGGAAGAACTTCACGCCAAAGGATATGACTCTCAGACAATCCGCGTGCGCGCGCGCCCATCACATAATCCTGATGCAGCTCTTCCAACACCGTCGCCCGCACCTGGCGCGTATACTTCGACGCCATAACAATCCCGAGCGTACACGTCGGCAAAACCAAATTCTCAAAAGAAATCGAACCACCGACAATGGGGAAAAGAGATAACTTCAAAGCAAAAATCCAGAGAAGCATAAGCCCCATCCAGAAATTCGGTACGGAAACTCCGGCAAATGTACATCCGCGAACCAAAAAATCAAACCATGTATTCTGTTTCACGGCCGTATAAATTCCAAGTGGAATCGAAAATACCAGCATAAAAATTGAAGAAGACACCGCCAGAATGACAGAGGCGGGAAGCGCTTCCATCACCGCATCGATAACCGGCTTCTTCATCATAAAAGAAAAACCGAAATTCCCTTGCAAGACTCGTCCGAGCCAATCTGCATATTGCAAAAGAAACGGCTTATCCAATCCCAATTCATGCCGAAGAGCGTCAATTTCAATCTGACTGACGACAATATCCTCGTTCCCTGCGATCATCTGCCGAACCGGATCCCCCGGCGCCAACATGATCAGACAAAACGTAATGAAGCTGATACCGATCAGAACGAGAACCATCTCCCCCAGTCGCATCCCCAATTGCTTCGCCGACAAGCTCAACACCTCCCATGATGTATAGAAATATTTCTTGAAAAACTTTCCGTAAAATCCATCCGTACCGGCCTCTATCCTTTTGGACGACAAAATCTCGAACAGATGATATCAAATCTCAATTCAAAAATCAAGGGGAAATTAAAAAAATCTTTCAAAGATATTAACATTCCATAAGCGCAATATTACATGACATAAAATCATAGCTATTTCTCAGCTGTCTTTATTGTTTTTCCGTTATTTTCACCGAAATACAAATTTTAGATTGAAAATTGTCTTAACTTTGTTATAAAATAAACCCATTAACAAAAAGTAAAGGAACCGCTCCGATGAATTCTTACGATAAAAAATTCCTCAAAGTCGCCATGCCTGCCGCTTGGGAAGGGCTCTTCATGGTCCTCCTCGCCTCGGCCGATCTCATCATGGTCGGTGCGCTGGGAACACTCTCCGTCGCGGCCGTCAGTATCTTTTTGCAGCCGCGATTGATTCTCTTGGCCTTTTCCCGGTCACTGGCCTCGACTGTGACGCTCCTCGTTTCCAAAAATGCCGGCGGAGGAAACAAAGAAACCGTCGCCGACATCATGAAAAAATCCTTGACACTTTGCGCCGTCTTCATGGCGATTCTTCACTTTCTTTTCGGAATTTTTCTGAAAGATATATATATTCTTTTGGGCGCAAACGACGATTATATGAAAGAAGCGCTCCTTTACGGATCCGTCACCCTCATATCCGTATACTTCACCTCGCTGGCGCTGATTCTCCAAGCCGTGCAACTCGGCTACGGACGAACCGCCGCCATTATGAAGACCAATATTTTGGGAAACATCATCAATGTCATCCTAAATGCCGTCTTGATTTTCGGCATAGGGCCGATCCCCGCCATGGGGATTACCGGCGCAGCCGTCGGCACCGTGTGCGCCGCCCTCTTCACCTTGATTTGGACATTTTTCCTCTTGCGGAAAGAAAATTTCTTTACGGGCGGCTCCTATTTCCCCGATCGAGCCTATTACAAAACCGCCCTGCCCATTTTTGCCGGCATTCTCTCCGAACAGGGAAGCGAACGCATCGGCATGGTACTCTTCGGCCGCATGGCCGCCGGTCTCGGTACCGTACCTTTTGCCGTGCACAGCATTTGCATGAATATCTGCGACATTTACTACGACTTTATGACCGGATTCGGCAAAGCAAGCATGGTCATGGCCGGGCAATCCTGCGGCAAAAAAAGCCCCGAAGATTGGAATGCGTACCGGAAAAGCGGCATCAAGCTGAGCATCTTACTCTCCTGCCTGGCCTGCGCCGCCACCGTCTTTTTTCGCAAAGAAATTTTCGGCCTCTACTCCGCCGACACGGCCTCCGTCGAAATGGCTTCCGTCATCATGATTTTCGTCGCCGTCGTCAGTTTCCCCGAAGCCCACGCCCTCCTCCTCTCCGGCATTTTGAGAGGTTCCGGGAAAACGTCGCAAGTCGCCGCTTACTCTTTTGTCTCCATCACATTTTTGCGGCCTTTGATCACAGCCATCCTCCTCTACGAGCTGGATATGGGGCTCTACGGCTGCTGGTGCGCCCTCCTGCTGGATCAAACCATCCGCGCCGCCTGCGCCTCCGTCCTCGTCCGACGCCTCCAATCCGATATGAGACTCAATCCGGCATCCGATGCGGCATCCGATTTCTCCCGGCAAAAATCCCATTGAATTTCCTTCGAAGCTCCCATCTACGTGCCAATGAGAATATAGCGCCGACGGAACATTTCCATTTCGTATTGAAACGAATCTTTTTCTGTGGTAAAATGCCGCTTGGTGATTTTTGTGTTTTTGAATAGAGATTTCTGTGTAAAATATGAGATTTATTCGCAAATTTAAAAAATACAAAACTACAATCACATTTCCGAGATATCTCACCGTATTCCATTCATTTTACAGGAGGTTTTTATGAAAAAAGGATGCGCTATCGCATTATGCATTTTCATGGCATGCGGACTGGCCGGTTGCGGCAATACGGAAACGCCGAAACAAAATACGGTGCTCCAAAAAGTCGCCGAAGCACCGAATAAAGAAGATTTCAAAGCCATTACAACCGTAAAATCGGGGCAAAAAAACATCTACGTCGTCATTAAATCTTTCCACAATCCCTATTGGCAGGAAGTTTTAAAAGGCATGAAAGAAGCCGGCGAAGAAGCCGGTGTGAATATCTATGCCGGCGGCGTCTTGACGAACGGTTCCTGGGAAGTGCAGCGCGACATGATTCGCAGCATTGACGTCTCAAAAATGGATGCCCTCGTCCTCGGTACGGCCGACAGTCTTCGCATTGCCGAAGTCACAAAAGAACTCCGTGAGAAAAAGAAACCGGTCATCTTAGTCGACACCATGATCAATACCCAAGATTACGACGCAGCTTTTCTGACAAATAATCTCCAAACGGGGGCAATCGCCGCCAAAGAAATGATCGCACTTTTAAAAGAAAACGGCATTTCCGAGACAGACGAAATCACCGTCGCCATGCAGGCCAGCAATCTATCCAGCCGCACCGAATCGGAACGCTTGGACAGCATCATTGCCGCTTGGTACGGAATCGCACCGAAAAATTGGAAAATCGACAGTAAGTATCTCATCAGCTACGGAGATCCCTCCATCGCCAAAGAACTTGTCGCCAATGCCCTTAAAACCAATCCGAAGCTCAAAGCCATCTTTGCCGTCAACAACACCTGCACCAATGCGGCCATGCAATCCGTCATGGATCTCGGCCGCACCGATGTCTCCGTCATGGGCTTTGATATGAGTGAAACCATCGAGAAAGGCATCGCCAAAGAAGAATACAAATTTGCGACCATCATGCAAAATCCGTACAAAATCGGCTCCGGCGCCATCAAAGCCGCTGCCGCCGCCGCAAACGGAGAAAAACTCACCATCCGCGACGTCGATACCGGTACCGCTATCGCCAATTCCAAAAATCTGAAAGAAGCCATTTCCGCTTCCAAAAAATAAATACGCAATAAAAAAAGGACTGTAAAAAACATTTACGTTTTGACAGTCCTCTTTTTTTACGACAAAGTCGGAAAAATGATGCACAACCATTATAC
>CAVEGL010000065.1:0-3445 GCA_963615165.1 bacterium
TTGAGTCGAAGCGGTCGGCACAAATTGTGCTAAAGAATGGTAAGTATTTGGGCGTGGTGGGTGAGTTTAAAAATTCGGTACGAAATGATTTTAAATTGGCGGAATGCTTGGCGGGGGCGGAGTTGGATTTGGATTTAATATTACAGAATCTGAATAAAAAGAGAGAAATTAGTTTGGGTAAAAAGGAAAAACGTGATTTAACGATAGCTACGGACGGGACTTACGCGGATGTGGTTATGCAAATCGAGCGAGTTTTGGCGAAAAAACGGATGCGGGCGGAGATTCTGCCACTGGGGATTTATCGGGCTGGCATTGAGGGGAAGAAAAATGTGACGGTGCGACTGGTATTTGAGGATTTTTCGCCTGAAGTGATGCGGGAGTTGGAGCTTTTGGGGGGAGAATAAATCGGGAGGCTTGGCTGCTATGCGAAAAAAATGGGCGCGAGCAGATGTGGTAGTAGATATGAACAGATATAAAAATTTGAGTGCGAAGAAGCATGAAAAATCGGATTGAAATTTGAAAGCGTCTATGTTAAAATAAAAAGTATGATCCTACTTGATGCGGTAACCAAGAGATATCCTGGCGATGTAGAGCCGGCGATTGATGGAGTTTCTTTGCATATTGAGCCGAAGGAGTTTGTGTTTTTGGTGGGAAAATCTGGGGCGGGGAAGTCGACTTTAATAAAGATGCTAACGAAAGAGGAAGTGCCGGATTCAGGGAAGATAGTCGTAGGCGGGATTGATCTTGATTATGTTAAAAAGCGACATATTCCTGGGTACCGGCGGAGGCTAGGGGTGGTGTTTCAGGATTTTAAGCTTTTGCCGAGGCGGACGGTTTATGAAAATGTGGCGTTTGCACTAGAGATTGCCGGTATGAGCAGCAAAGATATAAATAAGACAGTGCCGAAAGTGCTTGAGTTGGTAGATCTACTAGATCAAGCGAAAAAATTTCCAAATCAGCTCTCTGGTGGGCAACAACAGCGGGTTTCGATTGCGCGGAGCGTTGCTCGGCAGCCAAAGATTTTGATTGCGGACGAGCCGACGGCGAATTTGGATAAATTGACGACGGAAGAAATTATTGGACTTTTGAAGAAGATTAACGATTTTGGGACGACTATTTTGGTGACTACACATAATGAAGGGATTGTGAATAGCTTGAAAAAACGCGTAGTAACATTAAAGGATGGAAAAATCGTAAACGATCAGAAAAATCATGGGATTTATAAGTTAGACGAGACGCCAGTGACGGACGTTTCCTTGCGTGCGCCTGGGCATGTTTTGGAACGTAAACGGAGGGTGATTTGATGGCAGTGGAAGTTGCGGATAAAGAAAAACAGATGAAAAATGTCGCAAAAAAGAGTCTAAACAAGATGCGAAAAATTCGTAAACGACATATAGTTCGCACTAAAGGACGAGTGATTAAATATGGTACGAAGAGTTTTGGACGGAATATATGGCTTTCGGCGGCGGCGACGATTGTAATGGTGGTTACGCTAGTGATTTTGTTTGCGACGGTGGTGGCGAGTGCGGTTTTGGCAAACACGGCGCAGATGATGAAGGATAAAATTGATATTACAATTTATCTGAAGCCGAATACCTCAGAGCAGATTTTGGCAGATTTGACGCAAATTTTGGAACAAGATTCAAATATTAAAAGCGTAAGTACTTCGACTTCGGAAGATGAATATGCTAAGTTTTTGGACGATAGTGCGGATAAAGAGGAAATTATCGACATTATGGATGACGAGATGATGGAGCTAATGGTTAATAGGATGCAGTCTACGATGCGAATAAAAGTTTACGATGTGGATAATTTGGATAGTATTAAAAATATAGTCGAAACGGATGAGCTTTTCGTTAAGTATGTGGACGAAGAAAAATCGCCAACGTATGATGTGAATCAGACGGAGATTGCGACGATTACGTCTTGGGCGAATATTGCGCGGATGGGAGGAGTGATACTGGCGGCGGTATTCTTAGTGGTTTCGGTTTTGATTATTTTTAGTACAATCAGGATGGCGATTTTTTCGCGGAGAGAGGAGATTTACATGATGAAACTGGTTGGTGCAGAAAAAGGTTTTATTCGAGGGCCATTCTTGGTGGAGGCGGAACTTTGTGGGTTGATTGCGGGATTGATTGCGGCGGGGTTAAGCTATTTTGGGTTTGAATTTTTGACTCCAGCACTAATGCAATATGGCATCTCGATGGATAATATTGGTATGATTTTGCACTCGAATCAATTGATTATAGTGGTGGCGATTTTCGTGGTAGCAGGAGTTTTGATTGGGCGGATTTCGGCGCGGTTTGCGGTTTCGAAGTACTTGAAGTAAAATATTTTAAATTGTAGCGCTTATTTGGGATTATGTGTGATATAATTATTGCATGGTAATGCTTAAGCGTAAAAAGATTATGATGATAGCGATAGCGGCTATAGTATTATTGAGCGGTATTTATGGTGGCAAAAAAATATCAGTTATGGGAATATCGCCGGCTGAAGCGTGCAATAGAAGCGAAGCCTGCATGGCTGCAAAAGCTAAAGAGGAAGAATCGATCCGCAAAGCGGCAGAGGCGGCAAAAGTTTCGACGGAAATCGCGACAAAAGAGGCAGAAATCGCTGAATCTAAGGCTAGCGTGGCAGTTTTGGAGGCAGAGATTACTGCAAAAGAGAAAGAGCTGAAAGAGGAGCAAGAGGCTTTGGCGGAGCTTTTGGTGGACATACATTTTGAGTCGGATGCAGAGCCGATCGTGGTGTTGGCTGGTGCAGAATCGATTTCGGATTTGGCGGAAAGGGCGGCAAGAGAAGAAGTGGCGGAAGAACAAATTAGTGCGGCCGCTACGAAAGTAAAAGAAACTAAAGCGAGTTTGGAAAATGATAAAGCGGAAATTGAAAAAATGTTGGCCATACAAGAGCAGGCTAAGACGGAATTAGCGCAAGCACAAACAGAGCAGCAGGCTTTGGTGGAAAAATATGCTAACGATGCGGAAAAATACGAGGAGGATGCCGAGGTGGCGCGTGCGGAACGCATTAATGCTCAGGCTGAATACATGAAAGCGCATCAAAGTAGCTATATCAGCTCAGATACAAATGCCTATGCAGGGGCTTACAATTCTTATCCGTGGCAAAACGAATGCCCCGGTGGACAAGATTCGCATATAACTTACTATGATGGGCATAAAATTGGTGGATACGTTTGTGAGTGTGTGAGTTATGCGGGGTGGAAGGCTTACGAAACTTATGGAGTGGCGGCGGCTTGGGGAAATGCTTATTCTTGGGATGATGGAGCCCGCAATGCGGGGTATGTTGTCAATAATACTCCGGCAGCCGGAACGATTGGTCAGCGAGATGGTGGACCTTATGGACACGTTTTTTGGGTGGAAGGCGTGAACGGTGACGGCTCGATTAATGTAACAGAGTATAATAATTACTATTCGACGGGGCTTTATAT
>CAVEGL010000065.1:3455-4523 GCA_963615165.1 bacterium
GGGTCGTATCATGTGGGTGATTTTGGTGCGCGAGTGATTCCGGCGAGTGAAGTCTGGCAATATAATTATATCCATTTTTAAGTAAAAGTATGATATAATAGTATTATGACAGGAAAAGTGGAGTGGAAAGAAAAAAAGGTTAGTTTAGGTAGTGCGATTGTGATTTCTGTCATGATAGCGATTTTGGGTGTGTTTGCTGGGGCGAATTTCGATAAATGGTTTGGAAGTTTTGCTCCGTATTTGGGGATAGAATCCAGTGTGGCGGATGTGGATTGGTCTGAACTTAATGAAGTTTATGGCAAAGTGGTATCTTATTATAACGGAGAGATAGACAAGACTGCCATAGTGGAGGGGGCAAAGGCGGGTTTGGTGGACGCTTTGGGTGATAAATATACGGCTTATATGGATGCGGAAGCGGCGGCGGAATTTAATAATGATTTGCATGGTAATGTGGGGGCTGGTGTGGGTGTAGAGATGGGGTTGCGCGATGGGTATGTGCGAGTGCTCAGGACTTTGCCGGATAACCCAGCTAGGGAAGTGGGGATTTTGGCGGGAGATATTATTTATAAAGTGAACGGGGAAGAAGTTTACAATTTGTCGACTGAGGAGATCTCGCAAAGAGTGCGCGGCGAGGCCGGTACGGAAGTGACGATTGCGGTAGTGCGGGGTGAAGAGGAGCTGTCTTTTACAATGGTGCGCGAGGTGATTAATAATGTTTCAGCTTACGTAGAATACGATGATGCGACGGCGATTGTGACGTTGACGAGGTTTGACCAAGATACGGGTACTATAGTGCAGGGGTTTGCGAAGGAATTTGCATCTAGGGGGGTAAATAAGGTGATTTTGGATTTGCGTGGCAATGGTGGTGGATACGTGTCGGCGGCGCGAGACTTGCTGAGTTTATGGATTGATGGTGAACCGATTTTGATTCAGAAGTCTAAACGTAATGGAGATACTACAACTTTGGCTTATTCGGGTAAGGCGATTTTGAAAGATATGAAAACGGTAGTTTTGGTAAACGGTTCGACGGCTTCGGCTTCGGAAATTACGGCAGGAGCATTGCAAGAT
>CAVEGL010000066.1:0-4464 GCA_963615165.1 bacterium
CGCCCTATGTCGGCATTGGCTTATCTTACAATTTATTGGCGTTTTAGTGCAATTTATTGGCGTAATTCGCTATATTTGTGTCCCTCTAGATTGGTTCAACATTCATAATTTTACGACCAGGTCCGGCTGCCGCGATGGTAACCGGATTTTTTTTGCACTTTTTTGCACTTTTTTTGAAAAATAATTTGCGAAATCAAAAATAATGCGTACCTTTGCAATACAGAAATACAACAACAATTAACACTCGAAATTATGAAAGACAATTACACAACATTTGCGGTCGAAGATTTACTTAACGCCCTTTTTGAGCAGGGCTCAGATTGCAGCCTGCTTGACACTTACGAGGCAGCCGCCGAGGCGGCAGACGCCATCAACGGAGCCACATCCCTCAGAGCATTGTCTCCTGAGGACGCGGAGTGGGAAGAAGCGAACGCCAAGCTTGATGGAGCAGCGAGAGGCACTATCTATACCTTCATTAACGGCAACGCCGGCTCCGTCGTGCTTGCTGGGGACTGGGACTAATGGAAGCGAGGAAAGGCAGGGGCGGTTACCGCCCAGGAGCCGGAAGGAAGCCGGCAGAAAAGAAGGTCGTAGGGGTGACGGTGTATCTGTCACCCGCTGCGGCGGAAAGACTCAAGGAGTTGAGGAAGGAGGACAAAGCCACAAATGATAAAATCAGGCTTTTTTTCGAACAATTAACTCGATAAGTTATGCGTAATTCGCTATATTTGTGTGTCATAACTTAAAATGTTGGTATATATAGTTTAGTCGGAAACTCTGTTGCTGTGAAGTAACGGAGTTTTTTGTATCTTTGCCGTACCTAGATTGATTTACTTTTTCATCTTTTTGTCCCGCTGCCGTGAGGTATCGGGATTTTTTTATATCTTTGTGGTGTGATACTTAAATGTTAGGTTTGTTTTGTTTTGTTTTGTAATTTTTTTGTTCCATAATGTTATTAAGAAGGACTTGGTTGCTGTGAAGTAACCAAGTTTTTTTATACCTTTGTGAAGCGAAAGCAAGTGAAATTTTCTCATTATTTATAAGACTTTTGGGCGCACGGCGATTGTGATAATTCCCGTGCGTTTTTTTTGTGCTGTGGGTAATTTTGTAAAATAAATGCAAAATAATTTTGCAAGTAATAAAAATTTATCTACCTTTGTGGCGTGGTTAATGGTAGCCACACTAAAAACACTAACAATTATGCGAATAAAAATCAAAGAAGCACAGGGTCTGCGGCAGGCGACTGGCAGACCCGTAAGTACGAAAGAACTTGGGCTGATAGCATTTCCGGGAAAGCCGGAAAACTCAGCCTATCAGTGTATGCGTAGAGTTATCGAAGGTGAGGCTTCGAGCCTCAACTTTGACGCGCTCGTAAGAGTTGCAGATAAACTTGAGGTAAGTCTTGACTACCTCTTTGGCAGGGAATAAGTTATAACACTTTACATTATGGAAAACATTAAGTTCAGATTGCTTGAGCCACGCGATATAGATTGTCGTGCGGCGCAGGTGAGCAAAAGAAGAGACGGAACCGTTATCGCTTCGATTTTGCTCTACAAAGATGCAAGGGTTGACCAGTCAATCCTTGACGAGACCTTTGGCATTTTCGGCTGGAAAAGGTCGCACCAGCTTATTGGCGACCGCCTCTACTGCACGGTTGAGGTAAAAGACCCACAGAGCGGCGAGTGGATTAGCAAGCAAGACGTGGGAACTGAAAGTAACACGGAGAAAGAGAAAGGGCAGGCGTCCGACTCTTTCAAGCGCGCTTGCTTCAATTTCGGGATTGGCAGGGAACTATACACTGCCCCGAAAATCTACATTAACTTGAACGACTCCGAACACTATGTGAACAACGGAGGCAAGGAAGCCCTCAGCCCTTACGCAGGGTTTTCCGTCAAAACTATTACTTACGATGCAAACCGAGTTATCAACGGACTTGTTATCGTGGATAGCAAGGGGAATGAGCGGTATCGCTTCGGCACGGGGAAACCAGCTGCCACGCCTCGGGCAAAAGTAGACACAAAGCCGTCCATTACGGACGCGCAATTCCAGAAGGTTATGGAACGGCTCGGGAAGGGCGAAGCCGGATTGCTTGCGAAGGTCAAAGCGACCTATTCCCTCAACGAAGAGCAGGCGGAAATCTTAAAACAATACGAATAATGGATAACATTACGAGGGCGAGGAAACTCGCCAAATGGCTCAGACGGCAAGAGTGGTACGATGCGTACTGGGCAAACCTATGTGCCTGTTATCACCAGCCGCAGGACTACGACCTCGTTCAGTCCTTTATCGAAGGGCACGAGGGGGAGTTCACAATCGAACAGGCATTTAATTGGAAAGGCTCTGCCGAGGGTTTTGAATTTTGGCAGAGAGCGAACAACGAACTATTAACACTCTTAAATAAAAAAGGACTATGGCAAAAATGACACTTTACGAACTTGGCGAGCAGGAACGCCAGTTGGAAGAAGCCCTCTTTGAAACCGGGGGCGAAATCACCGAGGAAATCGCCGAACTTATGGCGGCAAATGCGGATAACCTTGCAGAGAAGGTTGAGGGTTATCGCAAGATAATGGCGGAGTATGACACTCTCGCCGCAGGTTGCGATGATGAGATTAAACGCCTTACCACGAAGAAGAAGCAGGCGAACAACGCCAAAGATAGACTTAAGGCGCACATTCTTGACCTTATGGTTATGTTCGACTGGGTGAAACTCACAGGAGCAAACGGCTCAAAGGTGAGCCGGAGCAGCCGGAAATCGGTGGTGGTTGACGAGGAAAGGGTGCTTGCGCCTTACGACCTTGACGCGAAAATCGCCGCACTTGGGTTGCCGGACTACATTACACTCGTTCCGAAGATTGACAAGACAATTCTGAAGAACGCGATTGAGGCGGGGCAGGTTGTGCCGGACGGAGCGGAGATTGCCGAGAACGAATTTATAACAATTCGCTAATGCTTTACGACCTTTCAAGGCAGTTGGATAGGGAGCGATTTTCCCACCGTGCAGCCACACTCCTAAAAGCGAAGGAGGGGCTTGTGGAGCTGACACGGAGGGAGGGTCGCTCTTCTAACCAAAACGCCTATCTGCATTTGCTTATCGGGTATCTTGCTATGGAAACCGGATATAGCAAGGACTATGTTAAGCAGGAGCTATTCAAGCGCAGGGCGAACAAGGAGTTGTTCGAGGTGGAGAGAGCCGGAGCACTGGGCACCGTTATTGACCTACGGAGCACTGCGGAACTGACGAAAGAGGAAATGAGTATCGCGATAGATAGGTTTCGCGACTGGTCGGCAAAGGAAGCGGAGATTTACCTGCCGGAGGCGAACGAAGATGCGTTTATCCGCGAGATTGAGGTGGAGTTAAACAAGAACGCGCGCTATCTTTGATTTTTTGCCGTCTAATTTTGATTTTGGCGGGTTTTCGTTTCGTTTTGGTATAGTTGTTCCACTTTGCAGAGAAAACGGCTAAAAATGCCCTTAAAATGCGAAATTGAATTTTTGGGATTTATTGCTTGGATTATCGAAAGATTTTGTACCTTTGTAATCGGGTTGCGGCCACAACCTGCGAGAAATATAGAAATGCTCTGACGAGTACGAACAAAGTGGCCGCTTTGTTTGGAAAATCGGAGCACTTTTTTTTATTGCGATGAATATCATTTACACTATTTCAATCAACCAGCTCGCGGTGGTGGAAAATGGTTGGGATTTGGACTTTACTGACGGAGCAATACTCCAGTGCTTCCATATCTTCGGCAGTTCCCCAAAGACGCAAAAGATAGTGACTAATGACGGGCAGTTCTTTTGGCTCTCCGTCAAGAAGATTATCGCGGAGTTACCAATGTCCGGCATTACTTCCGAGAAGCAGATGCGCCGCCGTATCGCCAAACTTATCGCTTGTGGACTTATCGAAAAATGCGAAGCCGACACCGCAAGGGATTATTATCGCTTCGGAGCGAACTTTGAAAAAGCGTTTGCAGGAGAGGTGGACAAAAATGTCCACGGGGTGGAAAAAAGTTCCATAGACTGGACAAAAATGTCCACAGAAATGGACAAAAATGTCCCAAAAGTCGGGACAAAAATGTCCACCGAAGATAATACAAGTAATATATATAATATAAATACTAAAGATTATACTAAAGAAGATTATACTATTACCCCCTATAATCCCCCTAAAGGGGGAGACTCCCCCAAAAGAAAGGGAAAAGGGAAAAAAGAGGAATATATCAGATTGATTGAGGATTTCATCCCGACAATCCAAAATCCTGAATGGCAGGAGTTAGTCTCCGAGTTCCTCCATTACAAGATTGATATCGGACACCCACTAACAACCCCGCAGGGAGTCAAGTCCTTCTTCAACCGCCTTGTCCGCGAAAGCAAAGACAATATAACCACGGCACGCAACTACTGCGAAATGGCTATGGCGAACAACTGGCAATCCTATCATCCCGATGCGGGTAAATCCTTCGCGCA
>CAVEGL010000067.1:0-4438 GCA_963615165.1 bacterium
GACATGACCGAGATTATAAGACACACGAGAGGCGGCTTAAGGGATTTTCGCCTGGGGTTTGATTTTGATGATGGCTTGATTTTGATATAAGAATCCTGCATTTAACGTAAACTTAATGTGGAATTAGAGAAATAGACTATAAAAATGGGAGGTTTGATGGATAAAATAAAAATCCATTGGAAGTGTTTGCTCTTTCTGCTTTGAATATGATAGGTTTTACCGATAATGTCATGCGGAGAATATTGCCATTAATAAGCTAGAGTTTCCCGTCCGGCCGCAATAGACGATACCGTGTCTGACGGGGCTGAAATTACCGATTATATAAACGGCGTTGCTTATTATGTGTTTGCCAATATTTCCGTACATTGGTGATGTGTATTTAGGAGAGAACAGTAACCCACGGAAATGGATTGACGGGGGTAATTAATTTATTGAGACAGATTGAAGAGAAAAATTTTAATTGATTCTCGAGCAAAAAGGTATATAATAAGAACATGAGTACTCCGCGGCAACATAAGCGCAAAGATTGGCCGTTTCTGGCTGCCGTGTTCTTGTTGGCTGGGTTTGTTGCTTGGGTGGCGGTACAATTTTTAACTCAAACTGGCTGGTTTATGGTGCCTGGGGAGATAACCTACGATGCCAGCTTGACTAGCACAGAGATCGAGAAACTGCAGAGTATTTTTACTGAAGATGTGATTTTGCAAGAGGATTTGACTATTAGTGCGACTGAAAGTACGAGCTTGGCGGAGCTGAGCGATAATGAGCAGCTGGTGGGGATTTCGGTGCCGGTGACGGATTTTTATAGCGCCGAGACAGACATCGCCGCCACGGATTTAGGCGACGAGGCAAACGATGTGGAGCTGATTCCACTAGCCGAGCTAGACAATAGCCGGAAACTTTTGAGTATTGACGGGTATTATTATCTTGATGAACTAGATAGAGGGGCGGTTTTTCGGGTAATTAAATTCACTTCCGATGCTTACGAAAGCGAAATCGCGCCTCTTGTAAGCGGAGTTTTTGCAACAATGGCACCTTCGCATGATACGGTTTTGACATTTGCGCAAACCGGTGTGACGGCGCTGAGTCGAGGGATGCTGACAAAATTGAATACTGTCGGGGATGCGACTTATTTTACGCAGAATATTAAGGATTTTTTAGCGAATTTCGATTTGACTCATACGTCAAACGAATCGTCATTTACGGATTTTGCGACGAGTGAAAATATCTGTTCAGACCCGAGGTTTTTCGAGACTCTGATCAGTATTGGGCTAGATATAGTAGATGAGCTGACCGGCAACCATAACCAAGATTGCGGAGATGACGCCGCAAATGATTCAATAGATTTGTATCTTTCGAATAATATCCAAATTGTTGGTGGCGGAAAAACGGCAGATGCCGCGAAAGTACCACTCGTTATTGATAAAAAAAATACTGAGATTACTTTTTTGGCATATAATCTGTCGACGGGCGGGGCGACTTATGACAACACACCCGGAGCAAACCAATATTACGAAGACGACGCCGCTGTGCAGATTGCCGCAGCAAAGGCAAAGGGTGATTTGGTGATTGTTGACGTGCAATATTACGAGTGCAGCGAGTACGCTTCGGAGATAGAAGATGCGACTTGCGACGCGGCGGGTTCGGCAGCGGGAGATCAGGTGGGGCTTTTTCGGCATTTGGTGGATTTGGGCGCAGATGTCGTAGTTGGAACGAGCGCGCACCAACCGCAAACTTTTGAGCTTTATGGCGATAGGGCTATTTATTATGGATTGGGAAATTTATTCTTTGATCAAATTTGGTGGCCAGGAACAACGCGCAGTTTGATTTTGGCGCACTATTTCTACGATGGCAAGCTGCTGCAGACGAGAATTGTACCGACGGTTTACGATGATATGATGCAGACAGAATTAATGGACGCGGAAACGGCGGAATGGTTTATTGAAAGGCTAGCGAGCGCGCGACCATGAAGAAAAATCTCTCAAGAATGATTACGTTTAGTTTGTTGGGGATTTTTACGACTGCTTTAGTATTGGTTTTGTTACTGCTTTTAAGTTAAGATAGCTTGGATACCGAGACAACTACAGGTGCGCCTGCATACGAAGTTAGCGCCGAAGAAATTGCCGAGATAACAGAGGTGAGAGACGCAAAACAGATTGATTTTCAACCAGTTGTAGATGCGTGGGTTGACAGTGTTGACGGCAATAAAAGTGTTTTGCTTTACGATATCGAGCATGAAGAAATAATTGGTAGCCATAATACGCAAGAACCCTACAATACCGCTTCGCTTTACAAACTTTTTGTAGTTTACGAGGGATATCGTAGGTTACAATCCGGCACGTGAGACATAGACGCAGCGGTAGGGGCTACTGGTTATACGACTTTGGAATGTCTAGACCTAGCGATTAGGGAATCCTATTCTCCTTGCGCCGAGGCGCCGTGGAGCGAGATCTGGCATGATGTGCTGGATGAGATTATTGAAAACGATTTTGATATTCACGGTTCAGATATTTCCGCTTTGACTTCGAATGTGGAAGATATCTTACAGATGATGCTTTTGTTTTATCGGCATCCAGAGATTAGCGATGCGGATCTGGCCACACAGATGCGAGATTCATTCTTAAATCAGCCAGTGACGACTTATGATTGGCGGCAGGGTTTGCCGAGTGGTTTTGTGCGGGCGAACGTATATAATAAAGTGGGCTGGAGCTATAATGCCAACAAGGGGATTTGGGATATTTATCACGATGCGGCGATTGTAGAATTCCCAGAGACCGACCGGCATTTTGCAGTCATCGTGATGACGAACGCGGTAGACTATGTGGATATTCGCAATTTTGGGGCAGATTTGGAGAATTATTATTACAGTAATGTTTAAAATGTGCTAAAGAATTGGGACCAATATGTACGATAATTGGAGTCCATATCAAATACGAAGCCGACGGACAATTTGGTGTATTCTGGATTTAAAATGTTGTTTCGGTGATGCTCGGAGCCCATCCAAAGTGCAACTACCGCTGATGGGGAAATAGCAGCATTGCCGACGGCGAGATTTTCGCCGCTAACGCCGCCTGATGCTGGGGTAGGACAAGCGGTTGACCAGCTAGAGCCGTCGGGACGAGTGTGACTGTATAAAACCATAGATTCTTTGGCACGGATATCTGCGGCTTCTTCACAAGTATCGCCCCAAGACAGAGCGCTAAGATTATTCTTGACACGAATTTTGTTAACTAAGGTTAAGACCTCGTGTTCCCATTGCGACTCTGGAGGCTCAACCACGTTTACTACGATGGAATCTTTGCGTTTTCCATCGTAAGTGCCGGCGGTAATGGTGGTAGTACCGATGCCACTGATAACTGGGTATCTGCAAGTGTCGGCACTATAACCAAGCCAGGTACGCGCAGAGTCATAGAAACCAGAAATCACATCTTGGTTAGAAGATTGCCAATACATATCTCCCAACTCGGTAAGTCCGCCACCAACGCAGACATCGATATCCGGTGTGGCATAGATCGTGATACTGTTTTCATTCCATAATTCACCTGCTCCAACATCGGTATTGTCGTATTCGTGACTAGCGGGAGAAATATAATCGTTATCACCGACAGAGCTACCTGCGTCAACATCTACACTAGAATTTGATGCGGATTCCAGAAGCTCCATTTCACCAAATTCATCATCGACGATGTCGGAATATTCGCTCACTACGCGCAGTTGTAATCCGCCATTGGCCCAAATTGAAACCGCAAGAAGCGTACCGACTAGCAAAATTACTACTGCATTTACAGAGAGCAAAATCGTGACACGTGATTGTTTAAGTATGGATAAGGACATATTCTAAGCTTTCTTCCTCTTACTATGCAATTTGCCGCTGACGATAGCGGAGGTGAGGTTGATGATAGATTCGATTTGAATTTGCTCATGGTGGTCAAGGATATTTCTATTTAACGGCTTGCCCATGACGATCTGACCGTAAACTTCGCCGTTAGCATCGCGTAAGACGGCAACGGTATGTAAGTTTGTTTTTTGCCAAGCGACCAGCCTCGGATTAACTTTTTGCCAAATGCTAGTCTCTGGCGTCTTTAGGTCTGAAATCATTTGAATAGTATCAAAGGGGATTTCCTTGAGATATGAACCGTAAATTTGACCATTGATCAAAATCCCTACATATTCAAAATGCATTTGTTCCGCAAGAAAAGCAGCGAGCTCCTTTAAATCTACTTTCTTAGAAGAAGAGATGCTACTAAGTTTTTTGACGATATACGAAACGTCAATCTGTTGCGGAATGATGAAAGAACGCAAGAACAGGGTAACTTCATTGATGGCTGGGGTAGATAATATTACTGCGGTAATCATAATGAAGTTTAGAATGATAATTTCTGTAGACGGGGTCGAGCCCTTAAAAAGAATGGTAAAAATAACGAGAAAAATTAGCATATAC
>CAVEGL010000068.1:0-4433 GCA_963615165.1 bacterium
GCGGGAGTCGAACCCGCGTTGTCGGGATGAAAACCCGATGTACTAACCGTTATACTAAGAGGCCACGGTAATTATTATAATAACAAAAAATATTGAAAATTGCAATAGGGGAATTGTTTGAATATGGACAAAATGGAAGATTTGGTGTATAATATATGCGTTTAGAGAGATTTTTATGGAAGAGATTTTTGGGAATGAGAATGTGATTCGGGTGCGGGGGGCGAGGCAGAATAATCTGCAGAACCTCGATGTGGATATTCCGCGGGATAAGCTAGTGATTATTACGGGGTTGTCGGGATCGGGGAAGTCGTCGCTCGCGTTTGATACGATTTATGCCGAGGGGCAGAGGCGATATGTGGAGTCGCTGTCTTCATATGCGCGGATGTTTTTGGGGGTGATGGACAAGCCGGAAGTGGATTCGATTACAGGGCTTAGCCCGGCGATTTCGATTGATCAGAAATCGACTTCGCGAAATCCGCGCTCGACCGTAGCGACAGTGACGGAAGTGTATGATTATTTACGGTTGTTATTCGCGCGAGTGGGGGTGCCGCATTGTCCAATTTGTCATAAGAAAGTGTCGCGACGAACGACGGAAGATATCGTGAATGAGGTAATGAAGTTGCCGCTGGGCTCTAAGTTGATGCTGCTTGCGCCGATTGTGTCGGCGAAAAAGGGTGAGTTTTTGCATTTGCCGGAGCAATACACGGCGAAGGGATTTTCGCGAGTGCGGGTGGATGGGATTATTTATGCTTTGGACGAATTTCCGGAGCTGAATAAAAATGAGCGGCATGATATTGAAGTTGTGGTGGATAGGTTTGTGCTAAATCCGGAGATGCGGGCGCGAATTGCGAGTTCGATCGAACAGGCGCTGGAGATGGGGCAGGGGATAATCCAGCTTTTAAGAGTGACTGATAATACTACGGCGGTGGGCGGAACGCGAATTGGGGCGGAGAATACGGAAGTTTTGACTTATTCTCAACGGTATGCGTGTCCGGATCATCCAGAGGAATTAATTCCGGAACTGACGCCGAGGTTGTTTAGCTTTAATGCGCCGGAGGGAGCGTGTCCGACTTGCACGGGACTGGGGACGAGAATGGAAATTGATCCGGAACTGGTGTTTAATAATAATTTGACGATTGCGGAGGGGGGGATTCGACCGTTTAATCGGATTGGGCAGGATTCGTGGTGGCTGAAACGGCTGGCTGGAGTGGGGTTAAAACACGGATTTAATATCCAAACGCCGATTGGGGAGTTGTCCGAGGAAGTGAAGCATGTGATTTTGTATGGGACGGGGGATGAAAAATACGAGATGAAGATTTCGGGGTCGGGGAAGTTTGCCGAGGGGACGGTGTATCAGACGACTTATGAAGGTGTGATCCCGACTTTGGAACGGCGGTATCATGATTCGAAGACTTCGGATTTTATGAAACGTGATATTGAACGGTTTATGCGGGTGCGAAAATGTCAGACTTGTCACGGGGCGAGGTTGAAGCCGGCGGTGCTTGCGGTGACAGTGCATGACCTCAATATCGTAGATATGTGTAATTTAGATGTGGATGCGACGCTGGAAGTTTTATCGCAGGATTTGGAATTTTCGGAAGAGGAAAATTTGATTGCAGCGCCGATTTTGAAAGAAATTCGGGAGCGGGTGAAGTTTATGCAGGACGTCGGGCTGGGATATTTGGAACTTGGGCGAGCGGCGAATACGTTGTCGGGCGGGGAGGCGCAGAGGATTAGGCTGGCGACGCAGATTGGGTCGGGATTGCAGGGGGTGCTATATGTGCTGGATGAGCCGTCGATTGGTTTGCACCAGCGGGATAATGATAAGTTGATTAAAACTTTGAAACATTTGAGAGATTTGCACAATACGGTACTGGTGGTGGAGCATGATGAGGACACGATGCTGGCGGCGGATTATATTGTGGATATTGGGCCGGGGGCGGGTGTAAATGGCGGACGGCTTGTGGCAGCGGGGACGCCGGAGGAAGTGATGCAAAATCCGAATTCGCTGACGGGGAAATATTTGTCGGGAGAGACGTCGATCCCTGTGCCGAAAAAACGGCGGAAAATCCGGAAAGGGCAGGAACTTGTGGTGGTTGGCGCGCGCGAAAATAACTTGAAAAATATTGATGTGCATTTTCCGCTCGGGGTGATGACGGTGGTGTCGGGAGTGTCGGGGAGTGGAAAATCGACGCTGGTGAATAATATTTTGGCGAATGAACTGTTGGCGCGGCTGCACCGGGCGCAGACAGTGGCGGGGGCGCATGAAAAAATTGAGGGAATTGAGAATATTAATAAGGCGATTGTGATTGACCAAAGTCCGATTGGACGGACGCCGAGGTCAAACCCGGCGACGTATACGGGGGTGTTTACGCAAATTCGGGAACTGTTTGCGGCGCAACCGGAGGCGGAAGTGCGGGGGTATAAGGCCGGGCGGTTTTCGTTTAACGTGAAAGGTGGGCGATGTGAACATTGTCAGGGTGATGGGGTGAATAAAATTGAGATGCATTTTTTACCGGATGTGTATGTGAAATGCCCGGCATGTAAGGGGCGACGATATAATCGGGAGGCGCTCGAGATTAAGTATAAAGGGAAAGACATTTCGCAGGTGCTTGAGATGACGATTGACGAGGCGGTGGAGTTTTTTGGAAATATTCCGTCGATTGCACCGAAACTCAAGACTATTCAAGAGGTGGGGCTGGGGTATATTAAGCTTGGGCAGCCGGCGACGACGTTTAGTGGTGGGGAGGCGCAGAGGATTAAACTCGCGACGGAACTGGCGCGACGGTCGACGGGGAAAACTTTGTATATTTTGGACGAGCCGACGACTGGGCTACATACAGATGATGTGAAACGGTTGTTGACAATTTTGGGGCGACTTGTGGATCACGGGAATTCGATGATTATTATTGAGCATAATTTGCAGGTGATTAAGTCGGCGGACTGGGTGATTGATATGGGGCCGGAGGGGGGCGCGAAAGGGGGAATGGTGGTTGCGGAGGGGACGCCGGAGGAGCTCGCGAAAAAGGCGAAAACGCCAACGGGGGAATATTTGAGAAAGTATTTGTAAGCCGGAATTTGTAATTTGCAAAATGATTATGTTATAATAGGGCCATGGAGGATGGTCGAAGCTTGGAGGTGAAGCATAATCCTGAAAATGCTTTCGGTGAAAAACGAGAACGGAAGATTTTGGTGAGAGTTTTGGCGGGGTTATGCGTGGCGGCGTTGATGTTATGCGCAATCGTTGTCGCCGTAAAAATTAATTCTACCAAAGATGAGACTGCTGCCGAAACTCAAATGACGGACGAAGAAGCCGAGGAATTATTGAATTCTGCTGTTGAAGAAAGAATGGCTGGTTGGAAGGGGGGCATCGATGAGTCGACGAAGGCGCTTTCGTTTCATAATTATATTAATGAACGGTTAGAATCAGAACCGGATTATAATATTTCAGAGGCGGTTGCGGATTGGGAAAAAGTATACAATAATTCATCAGGGAATTTAAAATATTATTTGGCATTAGAATACGCTGATTTTATAAATGAAGAACAAGGAGATGAGGAAAAAGCACAAAAGATTTTAGATGAAGTAAAAGATTTGAATCCAGATAATAGACGAGCGGAGGATACAGAAAGCGAGGAAGAGTGAGAGAATTCAAAAAGCTAATAAAGATTTTAATGGTGGCTTGTTACCTTTTTGTTTTTGGATTTTCTTCTGTTGATGTTTTTGCTGACGGATGGGTTGGGACTGGGAGCAGTTCTAGGGGCAGTTCTGGGGGAGGTAGTAGTAGTAGAGGAACGGGGTGTTACGACGATGAACAAGGCTTTAGATGGAGAGAGGATTGCGCCGGTGTATCTTGGATCTATTATAAGGCTCAATATGAAATTGATTACGATACTACTTTGCCTTATCCCAATAATAATATGAAAAGAGCACGTAACAAAGATGGAAAAGATGCCTATATTCCTGCTAAATGTTCTAAAATCGGTGGGTTCTGGTCTTATGGGCAAAATAGTTTGGGGGCTGGATTTTATATGACCAATGATCTCAATCCTACTGGTTTTCAAAAAGGGGATGTGGCTGTCCCTAAAAAAGATGGCACTAGACCGGGTACGGCACTATTCTATGGACATATAGCTCCGTTAACTTGGCAAACTTATTATAATTACCCATATAGCATAAAAGCGAATTCGGGAAATCCAAAAGGAGGGGTTGGGATTTATGATTTTGATCATGCTGGTGATGTCAAAGAAGTGTTGAACAGCTACAATGAATATTTAGATAGTGAAGGGCGAGAGACTGTTGACGAATTGCCTGATGGGCTTTATGGTTTTTGTTGGAGTGAAGACATGGGAGAAAAGCACGAAGACGAATATTCCGATTCTGATATCACTATCGAAACCAGTAGAAATAATTCATCGAACTGGACCAGTGAA
>CAVEGL010000069.1:0-4432 GCA_963615165.1 bacterium
CAATAAGATCGAGGAGGATATCGTCGCACAGGCGAAAGAGGATATCGAGATTATCAATTTGGAGCTGCAGCTTGCCGACGAGGAGACAAAGGCGAAAATCGCAGCGAAGCGAAAAAAGGATCCAATGGACGAAAATATTCCGTTTTTAACTGAGAAGCCGGTGATTTATATATTCAATGTGGATGAAAATGGTTTGACGGACGCTGAATTGCAGAGAAAGTTACGTGAATTGGTAGCGCCGGCGGAAGCGATTTTTGTCAACGCAAAATTAGAGGAAGAAATGGCCGGGATGGATGCCGAGGAGCGCAAAGTTTTCTTGGAGAGTTATGGAGTTTCCAATGATGCTCTCAGTGAGTTAATTCGGGCGGCGTATTCGACGCTTGGGTTGCAGTCGTTTTTGACTGGCGGAAAGAAGGAGTGCCGAGCTTGGACGATTCGCAAGGGTTCGACCGCGCCGCAGGCGGCGGGGGCGATTCATACGGATTTTGAGCGCGGGTTTATTGCGGCGACGATTTGCACTTATGATGATTTAGTGAGGTTGGGGTCGGAAAAGGCGGTGCGTGAGGCGGGGCTGATGCGGACTGAGGGGAAAACTTATGTGATGCGAGATGGGGATGTTGTGGAGTTTAAATTTAATGTTTAGATAATCCAACTATGACAATTCAGAGTCGTCATCTAACTATGGTGCCCATGATGCGATCGGTGATTTTTTGGCATTGCGCGTAAATTTGTTCGGGTGATATGGGGGTTTTGAATTTGCCGTTTTCGTAGAGAATTTGCCCGTTTATCATGGTCATTTTAATGTTGTCTTTGGAGCCGGAAAAGACGATATTTTTGGTGATGTCGTGGAGGGGCTGCATGTTGGGGCGATTTAGGTTAAGCATGATGATGTCGGCGAGTTTGCCTGCCTCGAGCGTGTCGACATTGTTTAACCCCATAGCGCGGGCGCTGCCGAGGGTGGCCATTTTGAGGATTTCGCGTGCCGGCGTGACGGCAGGGTCTTTGCGGAGTAATTTTTGGAAGCCGGTGGTTAAAAACATTTCGCGGAACATGTCAAGGCAGTTGTTGGAGGCGGGGCCGTCTGTGCCGATGGCGATTTCGATATTCATCTCGCGCATTGTTTCGATTTCGGCTACGCCGCTGGCGAGTTTGGTGTTACTGCCTGGACAAGTGACAACTGTTAGGTTGCGTTTTTTGAAGATTTCGAGGTCGCGCTTTGTCATGTGGCAACAGTGGTAGGCGCCACCGCCAAAATCCCAGAGACCTTTTGAGTCTAGAAATTCGGCCGGCGTCATGCCGTTATGGCGTTCTTTGCATTCCTCGACTTCTTGCTTGGTTTCGGCTAGGTGGGTGAAAAATGGCGCTTTGAATTCGTGGATTAATTCGTTGATCATTGCGAGTTCGGCGTCTTCGACGGTGTATTCGGCGTGGAAGCCGATGCTGTAATTGACGAGGTTGTCCGGGTGATTTCGGCGGAATAGGGCGGCGATTTTGTCTTTGCCGATTTGGGCGGAGTTGCTTTTCATGAGTAAAATATTTTCGCGGAAACCGAAATCTTTGGCGGCTCGGGCGAGGGATTCGGGGTAGAAATACATGTCGAAGGCTGCGGTAATGCCAGAGGTTAAATATTCCAAGAAAGCTAATTGGGAGAGCCAATAGATGTCGTCTGGCTCGAGTAATGCTTCGTAGGGGAAAACGTAATCGAAGAGCCAATCGTGCAGGTTCATGTCGTCTGCATGGGAACGTAAGAAAGTCATGGCTGAATGGGCGTGGGCGTTTTTGAAACCGGGCATGAGGAGATTTTGCCCGCAATCGATGATGTGGTCATAATGGTCTTGGGGGGCTTTGGGACCGACAAATGAAATTCTGTTGTCGGTTACGACGACTTCGCCTGTGAAAATTGGTTCTGTGGTCATTTTGAGAATGCGGGCGTTTTTGAGTAAAGTTTTCATATTTCTCCTATTTTTTTAATGCTAATCGGATGCGTTCTTCTACGGGTAAGTTTTTGTCGACTTTTTCGAGGGCGGAGGTGGCTTCTTTGAGTGGGAAGCCAAGGGCAATGAGTGCGTCTAGGGCTTCGTCCGGTTCGGCGCTGGACCGGGCTAAGATTTCGGTGGCACCGTAGTGGCTGGGGATTCCTACTTTGTCGCGAAGGTCTACGATGACGCGTTCGGCGGACTTTTTACCGACGCCGGAGGCTTTTGCAACGAAGGCGGCGTCGGCGTTGGCGATGGCGTTTCGGACTTCTTCGGCTTCTGCTAGGGAAAGGATTGCGATGGCGGCTTTGGGACCGATTCCCTGAACGGAGATTAGGAGTTCGAATAGTTTTTTGGCAGCCAGACTCAAGAAGCCGTAGAGTTCTTCGGCGTTTTCGCGGACGGCGTGGTAAACGTAAAATTTGCGTTCTTCACCTAGGAGAATGCTTTCGAAATCTGGGGTGGGAACTGCAACTTCGTAGCCTACTCCAGCTACGTCTACGATTACGGCGTTGCCGAATTTTTCTGCTATTTTACCTCGGAGATGTGCTATCATGGGATTATTTTACCATACTGTTTGGGGTTTGTGGGGATTTTGGGGGTTTGAAATTGAGTGCGCGCATTGGTGGACGTAATAAGCTTAAGAATTGTTTAAAAAGGATAAAATATGGGTGCGGAAAAGTATTGTTCTCTATTTGGCGGATTCGATGATGTAAAAAAGGAGAGCTTTGAGGTCCAGCGTTATTTTAAGGAAAAAATGGTTTATGGCGCTACTGATGGCTTTAAGATTTATAGTATTTCTTGCAGTATTGAAGGTGTGGGCGATATATGACCTATTATAAAGTGGTCGATGCAGTTAAAAATGGTGATACGATAAATACCGGCGTGATAGTTTCGCTCGTCGATTATCGCGAAACGATAATAAGAACGCAAGAAATTTACGATAATTCGAAGCTTTATAAATTTAATTTTAAAGAATATAATGGCGGGTATGTTTTGATGGGGATTACCGGTATTACTGAGTAGAGCACGTTGATTTTCAAGGGCGCGCGATGGGGGGCGGGTTTGAAACGGCGCGCCAAAAAGAGTATAATGAGGTTATGAAGAAGACGATCGGTTGGCTGGTTTTGGCGGGGCTGGTTTTGATTGTGGCTTTGCGGTGGGTTGAGGTGCGAGATTGGGCGAGCGGGATGCTTTATCAGCCTTCGGGGGAAATGGTGGAGATTCGGGAGAATTTAGGGTTGACGGACAGAGGTGAATTTTTGTTTAATGCGGCGCAACCTGTTTTGATGGGGCAAGAGAAATTTAATGATGTTTGCCTGAAAACAGATACAGAAACGGCGATTTTGGGGTGTTATATGGGGAGAAAAATTTATGTTTACAATGTGGCGGAGGCGGATTTGGCGGGGATTTTGGAGGCAACAACGGCACACGAGCTTTTGCATGCGGTTTATGGGCGAATGGATTCTGGGGAGAAAGCGCAGGTGAAGGGAGATTTGGAGACGGTTTTGACGGAGAATCAGGAGATTTTGGCGGAGGACTTGGCGCTTTATGATGAATCGGAGCGGTCAGAGGAGCTGTATGTGCGGGTGGGGACAGAGGTGCGCGATTTGCCGGAGGCTTTGGAGGCACATTATGCGGAGATTTTTGTGGATCAGGATGCGATTGTGCAATATTATACTAATTATAGTGGGAAATTCCGGGAAATTGAGTTGAAGTTGGAGGGGTTGGCGGAGGAATTGGAGGCGCTTCGAGGCGAAATTGAGCAGAAGACGGCGGATTATGAGGCTAATCTTGGAGTGTTGGAGGCGAAAATTGCGGATTTTAATGCCTGTGCGGGTGTGGTGGGGTGTTTTTCTGATGTGGATGAATTTAATGATGCGCGGAATGAGTTGCAGGGGGAAAAGGGGATGTTGGCGGTGGCTTGCGCGGAGATTAATGAGTTGGTGGAGTTGTATAATTGCAAGGTTGATGATTATAATGCGGTGGTGATGGTGGGAGAGAAATACGATCGGGCGATTAAGACGGAGGTGGGGGATGGGGGGTTCTAGGAGTGAGCACCGGGCGGTAGGGGTTTGGGCCAGACATCGGGCGTGTTTTTTATTTAATTAGATGGTGGAGGTATGGAAATCTTTTTTTGGGAGGATAATTAGGCGGTGGGGTGTGGAAAAATAAAAAAAGTCAAAAAAAGTCAAAAAAAGGGGTTGCAAATGCGAGAAAAGTGCGCTATAATGAGGAACAGTTAAGCAAGTTGCTCCGGCAACCTCTGTAAAAGATGAAAAGCGAGGAATTATGGGATTGCAAAAAATGCGGTCTGCGAGAGTTCTTTATGGCTTTAATTAACAATTTGAGATTAACGATGAAAAGATTTTAATGACAGCATTTAGCGATTGAGTTTATATCAAACTTCGATTGCTAGTTAAGTCAATGCATAAAAAGGTAATTAAGGGCACTGA
>CAVEGL010000070.1:0-4409 GCA_963615165.1 bacterium
GATCGCGCTCTCCCCGACGTTCGTGATGGTCTCAAGCCAGTCAACCGTCGTATATTATATGCTATGAACAAAAACGGTTGGAGAGCACCACACGCCACTGTCAAGTCCGCCCGTATCGTAGGTGAAGTTATGGGTAAATATCATCCGCACGGTGATTCGTCGATTTACGATGCTATGGTAAATCTTGCTCAGCCTTGGAAAATGCGCTACACCCTCGTGGAAGGGCAGGGGAACTTCGGCTCCATGGATGGTGACGAAGCCGCTGCATCTCGTTACACCGAGGCGCGCCTCGATAAAGTCGGCGCCGAACTTCTTGCCGACATCGAAAAAGACACAGTCGATTTCCGCGACAACTTCGACGGTTCCGAGAAAGAGCCGACTGTTTTGCCTGCCGCCGTCCCCAATATCCTCCTGAACGGACAAATGGGTATCGCTGTCGGTATGGCGACCAATATTCCGCCACATAATTTAGGCGAGCTAATCGATGCTGTAGTTGCCCAAATTGACAATCCGGAAATTAGCCTCGAAGGACTCATGCAACACGTCAAAGGTCCGGATTTTCCAACTGGCGCCGAAGTTTATGGTGGTACCCCTATGAAACAGGCTTATGCTACTGGTAAAGGTTCAGTTGTTATTCGTGCCGTCGCCAATATTGAGGAACGCAAAAATGGTCGTTATAATATCGTCATCACGGAAGTCCCTTATGGCATGAGCAAAGAAGGCTTTATCGACAAAGTGCGAGAATTGGTCCTCGCCAAAAAACTCGACCATATCGCCGACGCTCGCGACGAATCCGCTCGTGGCAAAGTTCGCGTCGTAGTAGAACTCAAAAAAGACGCCTTCCCGAAAAAGATTCTCAATCAACTATATAAACTCACCCCTTTGCAGACTTCATTCCACTACAATATGCTAGCGCTTGTCGACGGCATACAGCCTCGCATTCTCGGCCTCAAAGAAATCCTAGCAGAGTTCATCAAACATCGCCAGAAAGTCATCCGTCGTCGTACAGAATTTGAGCTAAAAAAAGCAAAAGAGCGCGCCCATATCTTGGAAGGCTTAAAAATTGCCCTCGACAACATTGATGAAGTCATTAAAGTGATTCGCTCCGCTTATGACGACGCCGATAAACAACTCATGTCTCGCTTTGGCTTGTCCGAGATTCAGACGAATGCAATCCTGCAAATGCAACTTCGCCGCCTTCAAGGTCTCGAACGCGACAAAATCGAAGACGAATTAAAACAGCTCCACGAACTTATCGAAAAACTAGAGACAATTCTTGCCGACGAGAAAGAAGTGCTTCGCGTTGTCAAAGATGAGCTGATTGTCATCAAAGAGAAATACGACGATCCTCGTCGCTCTAAGATTATCAATCACGAAGTTGGTAAATTCTCTGAAGAAGAACTCATCCCCGAAGAAGAGAGTGTCATCCTGCTCACCACCGAGAATTACATGAAACGTGTCCCGCAGACCGACTTTCACCGCCAAAATAGAGGAGGTAAAGGCAAACGCGGCATGACCACTAAAGACGAAGATGTCATTGCTCAGATTATGACCGCCAATTCGCACGATTATCTTCTGTTTTTCACCAATCAAGGCCGTCTTTTCCGCATGAAAGCCTACGAAGTTCCACAAGCTTCTCTTACAGCCAAGGGCGTCGCTGCAGTCAATATGCTTAATATGCACCCAGAGGAAAAGATTACTGCCATCATCAAGCAAAGCGATGATTCCGCGCAAAATCAATACCTATTCATGGCAACCAAAAAGGGAACCATCAAGCGTTCTGCCATCAAAGATTTCTACAACGTCCGTTCAAACGGTCTCATCGCCATCAAACTAGACGAAGGCGATGAACTTAAATGGGTCAAAGAAACCACCGGCGAACATGATATTGTCATATCCACTTCCGCTGGTCAAGCCACCAGATTCAACGAAAAAGAGGTGCGAGTGATGGGCCGCTCCGCTATGGGTGTCCGCGGCATGCGTCTTCGCCCGAAGGATGAGATTGTTGGCATGGATGTCATCACCGATTCCCACCAAAAATTATTAGCTGTCTCCGCGAACGGTTACGGCAAAGCCACTTCGGTCTCGAATTTCCCACCGCATAAGCGTGGCGGAGTAGGTATCAAAGTGGCTGCAGTTACCGAGAAGACTGGTCCCATCGTCGCAGTTCATACTCTGGACCCAGCAGCCAGCGAAATTATCATGATATCTACCAAGGGTCAGACTATTCGCATCGCTACCAAGGAAATCCCCACCCTCGGTCGCGCAACCCAAGGCGTCCGTATTATGCGTCTGTCTGAAGGCGATACGCTAGCATCCCTCGGCACCGTTTTACCAGAGTCCGAAGAAAAAGACACCACCACCGAGGAATCCGCGAAGTAGTTAAGGTCATGTGGATGGACTTCTTGCTAATTCCAATCGTAGCACTCTTGATATCCATAGTCCCTCTAGGAACAGGTGTATTGTTCCTAGAGTGGCTACAAGAAACAGAGGTGAAAACGAAGAGAAACAAAAAGAACACCAAAAAACACAATCAAGATTATTGAAAAAGATTCCCCTCATAAATATGAGGGGTCTTTTTATCTCTAGATTCTAAATATCAAAACCAACCTCCCAACCAAACCGACCCCCTCTATCCGTTATTGAATAATTGTTATGCTCCCACATCTTGAATATGCTTATCTGCAAATTTCTTATGTTTCCAAAAACCGCATCCCTAGCTTGAATTTACTTTTAAAGTATGTATATATTGCCATCAATAAAATAAAGGAGTTTTATTGATGAATAAAAAAATTTTCATATTTTCGCTTGCCTTAGCCGGCATCAGCATCGCAGAAAGCATTAGCCTTTCCGTCGCGAACGTTAGCGCTTCGTCCATATTGACGACAATCTCTTCAGCTAAAGCCGAAGGTAAACAAACTTGGACTCTTCCAGAAATGCAAAATCTCAGCATCGCCCTAGAACAAGAGCTAGCCGAATATTGCAAAACGGCTGCCGAATACTACGAATGCGAAAACGATCGAATCATGAAACTATCCGAGGAAGACGAGATTTATCGCGCTATCGAGGAATACGATTTCCGCAACTTAATTGTCACATCGGTTAATCCAGGACGCGGCACGCTTAAAGTTCTATATAAAGAGGGAACCGATCGTATGCTTTTAAGGTTTATGGACGACACCGCCGATGAACCACCCGCCACGCTAGCCAATATTTACCTCGCCCGTTTCGATGATGGCTACAAAACTTACTCCATCACCGACGATGTCATCGAACATACTAAGGCGGCAGTCCATCTATCTTTTAAAGGTGTCGCATCGGAGCTCGGCAACAATTGGCTTCCCTTGGACACCGAAAGGGAATTAGCGGTAGAAAATCTCGCCATAACCCCGACCATCCAAAATGCGTTATTTTATATCGCCACAGATTCTCGCAATTCCACGTCATCGGGCTTTTTCGACTACTCTAGTTGTGTAGTATCACCAGACTATTATAGTGGTGCAGAATGTCAATATGTTTTTAGCTATGGCACCGGCTGGCATTACGTTCTGGTCACCGAAGATGACACAGATGTAGATACGAGCGAATTTGCTGCAGACGCAGAAAATGGCGACACGTTTTCCGGTTATCCAGAAGAAGGAATTGACGGTACTAGTCCAGACGATTCGGTAGAAGCGGCTTTTTTTTCGGGTAATAATATTTCAGGTAGCAGAGGATTATATTCTTCATTAGATACATCTAGCGCCGTACAGACTGCGAGTCCGGAAGAAACAAGACGGAGTGGAACATATATTTCCGACACCGCACAGCTATCAAGCGAGCAGAGCGATACAGGCAATAATATCCCCAGCAGTGCAACCAACGAATCTTTCTCTGCGGAAAAAACGCTTGAAACAGCCAGTTACGACACAAAAGGGCAAGAAGCAGGCACGCGAAACAGCATCATAAGATGGCAATTTTTTGCAGGCACCTTAATCGGTCTGGTAGGCATATTGATTTGGTGGCTATTCCCGACCGGTAATCGTCGCTCCAAAAATCAAGAGTCTAGCGGCGTTGTAGAGGAATAGACGAGAATAATGGGTGACAGAACAGAAATAGAAACCTGTTCTATCATTGAATTATTTTGCATACATTAAAAATATCAAAAATCTTTCAAAAAAGTGCGAAAAAAGTGTTGACAAAAAAGATATCCTGCGATAAAATGATAACAGTCTAAGGAACTGCGAGAGTTTATTACAATTATTCTGATTTCTTAGAGAAATATTTAACAATTTAGTTGTGCAATTTATATTTGAAAATTCGTTTTTCAAATTTCATCGTCAGTTTTATTTTTTATGTTGAACTATGAGTTCAAACTTTAATGGAGAGTTTGATCCTGGCTCAGGATGAATGCTGGCGGCGTGCCTAAT
>CAVEGL010000071.1:0-4399 GCA_963615165.1 bacterium
GTCTAAGACTGAATTTGGCTTTAACTTTTTTACGATATCGACAATCTGCTCGGTCTCGGGGCGGGGAATCAAAACGTCTGGCGTAACCAAAAAATCGCGTCCGTAAAAATTGCGACGACCCTGCACGTAGGCTAGTGGCTCGCCAGCTTCGAGGCGCGCGACTTTAGGTTCGAGGTCGCGGAGAATGGAGTCGGGAAAATCCTCCTCGGCGTGCAAGACTACCCAGACTGGATCTACTAGCTGGGCGGCGAGTTTATGTTTCACTAGATAAGAGCGCACGTTCATTCTTTTGGAGTTCCTGAATAAGGTCCGAGATGTCGCCCTGCATAGCGGCTGGGATATTGGAGCGAGAATAACGGATGCGGTGGTCGGTGATGCGGTCTTGAGGGAAATTATAGGTACGAATCTTTTCGCTACGGTCGCCGGTGCCGATGAGGGATTTACGAGCGGCGGAAGCGTTTTTGAGATCCTCGGCTTTTTTGCGTTCTAAGAGACGCGAGCGCAAAATATTCATGGCTTTGACGCGGTTCTGCTGTTGGGAGCGTTCGTCTTGCATCGCCACGACGAGACCAGTTGGCAAATGCGTAATGCGCACGGCGGAATCGGTCGTGTTGACGCCCTGACCACCATGCCCGCCGGAACGATAGATATCGATGCGCAAATCTTCCGACTTAATCTCTAAATCTTCTTCGGCAGCCTCTGGCAAAACCGCGACAGTCACGGTGGAAGTATGAATCCGCCCTTGCGATTCGGTGACGGGGACGCGCTGGACACGATGAACGCCACCTTCGAATTTGAGCTGACCATAAGCGTTGTCGCCGGAGATTTTAAAAATGACTTCCTTCATGCCGCCAGCCTCGTTTTCGTTTTGCGAGACAAGTTCGGACTTAAGCCCCTGCGATTCGGCATATCTAAGATACATCCGAAAGAGTTCACTAGCAAAAAGGCTAGCTTCGTCGCCACCAGCACCAGCGCGGATTTCGATGATGGCGGGCTTGTCGTCTTCGGGGTCGCGCGGGAGCAGTAATTCTTCGAGCTTAGACTCGGTGATGGCGATTTGACTTTTGAGACTTTTGGCGTCGTCTTTGGCAATTTCGCCGAGCTCGAGGTCGCTCATCAGCGCCTCGGCTTCAGTGAGATTGTGGTGGAAATTCTCGAGATCTGTAGCTAGTTTGATAATTTCGCGCAAGATGTTGGCGCGCTTAGCTTTGGCGGCAAAATCAGGATGACTATAAGAATCGGGCTTAGCCAAAAAGTTCTCGATTTCTATGAGTTCTGTTTTGATTTTTGCGATATCTAAATCCATGTTTTTATTATAGCATAGATTCCCAAAAAAGTCGCGGAGGCGACTTTGAAGTTTAATAATCGAGGAGGGAGTGGGACTTGCCGGTTATCTCTACCTCGATACGGCAATTATCGAACAAGATTTTTCTAAGAGAAGTTAGGCGCAACTTCTGAAAATTTCCTGCTGACTTTCTGCTGAATCGTCGTAGTTTACGTTTGGGTTTATCCTGTCATTCTCTAGGCAAGAAGTAAAATGACGAGCCCAAACACGAGTGGCGACAATATCGGCTGGTCTAACATTTGCAGCTCGGAAGGTCATAATAAAAATAAACTCGATCGCGCTAGTAATAATACCAACAATTTTCATGCCTTTGCCGCCGGCTTTTTGACGAGAGCGATGGTACCCAAAATTACCACAACGATGACGCAGATTGACGACAGGAAGAATGCTAAACAAAATATTGGCAAAATGATACCGCATATCATTGAGGCGACTGCTAAGCCTTTGCCCATTTTAGCTGAATCCTTTTTAGACATGTTGTCTATTTATCGGCTCATGCTTAAATAATAATAAAAATTTTTAGAAAAATCAAGAGTTTTGTGATATAATTGAAGTAATGCGGACCTTTAGCTCAGTTGGCTAGAGCGTACGATTCACATTCGTAAGGTCACTGGTTCGAGCCCAGTAAGGTCCACCATTTGAATAATCGGCTCCGGCGAGCCTTTTTTGATGTATAAAAATCCACTCTGTTCTAAATAAAACCACAAAAACATAAAAATTATACCAAAATAGTCTTGAAAAGCTAGATATGGTGGTGTATTATAGTATAAAGACGCTACATGTGGTGACAAAAAGCCCTATAATGGTCCACGAAGCCCCGTAATGGCAGTAAGAGGTTTACAAGGTCCTGTAGCGGCAGTAAAAGGTTTACAAAGCCCTGCAACGACAACAAAGAGGTCTGTTTGAATTTCCATAAGGACCTATTGAGAGTCTTATGGTGATTAAGCGGTAAATCAAAAGCCTGTAGCGATAATTAAAGGAGGTGAATTATGTTTAAGCGCATCGTAAAAAGAGACGGAAAAATTGTTAAATTTGACCCGGAGAAGATTACGGAGGCTATTGCGAAAGCCGGTTTGACGACCGAGGAGTTCAAGGCAGACCGAGCAAAGCTTTTGACGGAGAAGGTTTTGAAGCGAGCGGAGGAGAAAATTACCGCGCGCACGCCAAATGTGGAGCAAATCCAAGATATCGTAGAGGAAGTGTTGATGGAGTCGGCGTTCAAAAAGACAGCGCGTGCTTACATCCAATACCGACAAGAGCGCTCGCGCCGACGCGAAGCGAAAAGTGATTTAATGATGATTTATCGCACGATTTCGCACGCGGATGCGTCGGCGGATTCTGACGTGAAGCGCTCTAATGCTAATGTCGACGGCGATTCGGCGATGGGGAAGATGTTGCAATTCGGCGCGGAAGGTTCGAAGGTATTCACGAAAGCTTTACTCTTAAGACCAGAGGTTGCTGCCGCGCATGACAGAGGCGATATTCACATTCACGATTTGGATTTTTATGCTACAGGGACTTTGACTTGCTGCCAATCGGACCCTTTGCCACTTTTTGAACACGGCTTTAACACTGGGCACGGGCATTTGCGCACGCCAAATTCGATTGGCTCTTATGGCGCTTTGGCGGCGATTTTGCTGCAGGCTAATCAAAACGAGCAGCACGGCGGGCAGTCGATTCCGAACTTTGATTACGCGCTGGCACCTGGAGTGAATAAATCATTCCGCAAAGCCTTGAAGCGCAATTTGCAAAAATATAATCAATTTACGGGGAAAAATTTGGATTTGCAAGTGGGGGACGAGATTGAATTCGGTGATGATAAGCGCCTAAAAAATTCCAAATGGCAAAAAGAAGTGATTGACGCCTCGAACGACGACACGGAGCGTGAGACTTTGCAGGCGATGGAAGGTTTTGTGCACAATTTAAATACGATGCACTCGCGCGCAGGGGCGCAGGTGCCTTTTACGTCGATTAACTTCGGTACGGATACTTCGCCGGCAGGGCGTTTGGTGTCGAAATATTTGCTTGAGGCGACCGAAAATGGTCTCGGCAAAGGTGAGACGCCGATTTTTCCGATTTCGATTTTTAAGGTGAAGGAAGGTATCAATTATAACCCTGAGGACCCGAATTATGATTTGTTTAAGCGTTCGATGGAAGTTTCGGCGAAGCGTTTGTTCCCAAATTTCTGTTTCATCGACGCGCCGTTTAACTTAAAATATTACAAGCCAGACGATTATCGCACCGAAATTGCGACGATGGGCTGCCGCACGCGCGTTCTAGCTTCGGTGTTTCCAGAGAGCGACGGAATTGCGACACGGCGTGGGAATTTATCTTTCACGACGGTAAATTTGGTGCGCATTGGCATTAAACACGGGATTTGTCTGGGCGAGCGCAAGGAGGCGGACTGGGACGGATTTTATCGAGAATTAGACGAGAAAATGGACCTGGTGAAGGATGAGCTCTTGGATCGATTTGAATTTCAGGCCAATCAGCACGTGCGAAACTTTCCGTTCTTGATGGGACAAGGCAACTGGTTTGGCTCGGAGAAACTGGGGATGAACGACACTTTGGGGGACGTGATTAAGCACGGAACGCTGTCGATTGGTTTTATTGGGCTAGCCGAAGCACTGGTGGCGATGACTGGCAAGCATCACGGCGAAGACGAAGATTCGCGCGAGCTAGGGCTAGACATTATTACGCACATGCGCGAAAAATGCGATTCTTATTCTAAGAAATACAAGTTGAATTTCTCACTACTTGCGACGCCGGCAGAAGGGATTGCGGGGCGATTTACTAAGATTGACCGACGCGAATATGGTGAAATCCCTGGAGTGACCGATCGAGCTTTCTATACCAATTCTTTCCACGTGCCGGTTTATTATCCGATTTCTGCTTTTGGGAAGATTGAAATTGAGGGACCTTATCACGATTTATGCAATGCTGGACATATTACTTACATCGAGCTGGACGGCGATCCGTCGCAAAATATCGACGCTTTTGAAGCGGTGATTCGCAAGATGCACGACTGCGGAATTGGCTATGGATCGATAAATC
>CAVEGL010000072.1:0-4384 GCA_963615165.1 bacterium
GAACTATCGCTTAAAGGTCTTAGGTACAATTGAGCCATTCAAGCACCTCTCTTTGGAGCACATCGCGCGGCAGCTTTGCTTCGTCAATAAACCCGGGCGTCTTTTGTGCCGGCTTTTTGCAAATTTGATCGATGTAATCGGTGTAATCAACATAGCTCACATGAGTAGCAAATAAATACATCCCATTTGTCCTTAAATTCATAACACCCATAACTTTGCGGCCGTTGAGCATAAAATCATTACCATCAATAACAATGCCATCGATATATTTATCCATAATAGTTTTCATCTTTTCAAGCATGTACTCGGTGGTGATATCAATTGAAGATGGCATTGCAACTGTCATACTAAAATCTTGCGGCCCGCTAATAATATTGCCGCCAATAAAGTTTGGCATTTGATGAATTTTTACGCCCAGCCGCGCGCAAAGGTCTTCATCAATAACATCATCTCCATGCCAAACAAAGACGCTATCCGCAAATGGTATCCATACACTGGGTTCTTGGTTCTTTACGGCCTCAATAAATTCCGCGATAACGGTATCCATAGGCGGGGTATGTAACACCAAGCCGCAGTGCCGCATTTGATACTCCTTTTTTGCTTCAAAATAATCCTCCAGATTTGGATAACCAAACGAACTAAGGTCAAGGATTACTTCTTGCCCCGCAAGTCTCGCGGCGAGATAATCTTGTTCCGCTTTCATAGCTTTTTCTATCATTCTATCTCACCTCAGCTTAACTGAAGATACACATCGCCATCAACGCCCAAATCATTTGAGGGCGCATCGGCGCCGGAGTAAACCGTTGCTGCATTAAGAGAAATAACTCCATTTGAAATGGAAATGCCATCTCCCGCAGTATAAGTTACCACCTTGCTATCAACATACTCTTTTGTAACAAGGTCTTTGTTGTCTGTAATTTTCCCTAAATATTTCATTGAAGCACTCCTTTTATGGAGCAGGGGCTTCACCCAGACAGTGAAACCCCCACCTCAAACTTAAAAAATTATTTATACGAAACTAAAATCGTAAGATTATTACTATAAGCCGCCGCGATTGTAACTGTGACAGCCTTAGAGGCAACACTTACATCCGCGCCGACTATCTCTCCTGTGCCAGCGTCTTGGACAGTGCAGCCTACGAAAGTACCGGTAAACGATACCGAAGCCGAAGTCTACCCTTTCGCCAAAGTGCCGCTGACCATCTAAACAGAAGTTGCACCCTTAGTTGCGCCAGAGCGAATAGTATCAAGGTCAGAAATTGAATCTTGCTTTGCATTCCAAGTGGTGCGCTCATTCGCGGTGATATGCACCGTAGTATTACCAGTATGGGTAGTTAAGGTAGTATTTACTGCTGCGGCCGCGCCTGCCTCGTCGGCACTTACATCACTTGCGGTAAGAGTAATATTGGAGCTTAATGCCTTGCCATTAATGGTTGTAGTCTTAAGAGCATACGAACCTTCATCGCCCAGTAATTCCCAAGCACTACCAGTCCAAACGAACTCTTTATTATCATAAAGAACCACATTGCCCGCAGTCTTTGCAGCACCGCTATAGCCGCTAATAGTCGGAGTTTCAGTGCCGCCGTCAGTCACCGCAGAAGTGGACTGGCCAATTAAATGCATCGCACCAGTAAGTCCGGCGGTCTTGTTTTTTACATAAGTTGCAACCTGCGCCGAAGTTACAAGGTTGGCGTCAGTTGAGCTATCTGAGATAGCGGAAGTAGCAACATTCTTCGCGGCCGCCGTGCCTGCGTCAGAAATTTTCGACAGGGTCAGAGCCGGGATGCGCGCCACATCAAGAGTACCACTATTAATATCACTCGCAGCGTGGGTATGAGAGGCCTTAGCTACCGCAGTAAAGTCCGCGCCAATCGTGAGTTTATCATTAGTAGCATCCGGAGTAAGACTTACGCCACTACCCGCCGCGACTTCAAGGGTGTCGGTCTTTGAGTCCGCCGCAATTGTAGCTGTGCCGACTTTAACATTTGAAAACGCATTTTGGTTGACTTCGCCGCCACCTGCGACCGCATTTTGAACCGCACTGTCAAGTGCTGAAAAGGCCGACGCGAGTGAGGCTCCTTCGGCAACGTAGCCCCCACTCACAGGGGTGATTCCAGTAAGAGTTAAATCCTTAACTGCGGTAGTTTGGAGGGTGGTGTTATCCTTTAATCCTGTAACAACATTCGCGGCGCTCGATGTAAGATTCGATACCTTTGTGTCTTGGGCGGGGATACCAAGGGCAGTAATATCATCCTTCTCGACCTTCGTACAAGTAGTAACGTGCCCCTTCGCATTAACCGTCACCTTATAAAGACCGGCCGCCGCGCCATTCGCTGGACCTTCAGAGGGGTGAGTGTAGACTGTGATATCAGTGCCGTCTACATTAATAATGCCATCACCCGAAGTGGCATCAGAAATCAATGCCCCAACATTTTCCCATTTAGAGCCATTATAAATGCGGAGTTTCTTGTCGGTGGTATTGAAATAAAGCAGACCTGCAACAGGATTTGCTGGGTCGGTCGTCAAGTTTTGAATCGACGCATTAAGCAATTGGTTCTTGTTGAGGTCAATGTTAGTTAAAAATTTCATTGAATTGCCTCCATTAGCTTATATAGGCTTTCCCAGAGAAAGCACCTGAAAAAGAAACCCTAATGAGGTTGGAGTTAATATAGTTAACATCACCAACCACAACTGTTCCGGCGCTATCAACGACGCTTACGGATGGATAGCGGTCGAGATTATGAGAGATTTCCCACAAAGCACTCGGCGCGAGTTGGGTGTGAATATAGGATGTAGTGTCCTTAATATCAATTGACTCCAATTTTGTTTTTAACTCAGAAGTAAAATCATTTGAACTTAAAGATTTACCTTCCTCTTTATCGACTTTTTGGTCGAGTAATTCCTAAAGGCCGTCCATTGAAGAAAGCAGTTCATACTCTCCCGTAGCTGTGTTAAACTGATATAACTACGCAGCGCTAACATCTCGATAAAGAAAGCGAGCCAACCCCGTACTCGGGAACTCCGTGCGCGAATTAAAATTCAAAAGAATACTATCATTCGCAGCGAGTTCATTCCATGGCCGGACGCCGTCTCCAATTTTAAAAATTCCTGCATCGATAGCAAACCCCGGTTCACCTTCACGCAAGACAGGGTTGAGACTAACCCACTCCGCCTCCTGACCGCGGCGCACCTAAAAGATGGTCTTATAATGCTTCATTTATACCCTCCCATCCTTCAACAGAACCGCCATCATAAAGAATGAGTTCTTCCTCATAGATTGCGCCGGAACCTCCAACCGCATGATAGGCAGGAGTAAATCGCCCTTCATTTACCTTGGAGTATGATGTTTTAAAAGAGGATTGATTGGTTGAAAAACCATAATGCCGATGAGGTTTAGGAATCATTCAATTACCTCCTCTTCAAGGACATCATAAAGACGCTCGCGAATTGGGTCACTAACATAAACCGAGCCATCGTTTAAAAGAATCTTGATTTGAATCTTGATTAATGACTGCACGGGGATGCTTGGAATACCGACATGGTCAAAGCCATAAGTGTCTTCTTGAGAGAGCTTAACAACGAGGCTTCCGTCGTCAAATTCGACATCAGACAATTCCTTGCGGATTTTTACATATTTATTTTGAAAGTAAACAACAGAGAGATTTTTTACTTCCGTTTGATTGAAAGGGAACTCAAAATAATGGGTTTGAGTTGTTCCTCGAATTATCATCTTATCACCTCGCAGATTTTGCTATAGTTAAGTAGAGATTTAAAATCGTGTATCCAATAAAATCGAGCATGTAAATTTGAAAATCTATTAAATTTATGGTATAATAAATATATAAAATGAAAAGGAGAATTTTATTTTATGAAGAATTTTATTGATGGGATTAATTTTCATGAACTCGCACCGATGAAATACTGGGCGCCGCCGGCGTCGTGGGGTGATGAGAAGAAACGCTTCACGACTCGCCAGAGAATTTATAGCGGAGAATGGGTCGGCGCGCGCAAGATGGACGGTTCTTTTTGGAAGTTTATTAAAGATGAAGATGGTAATATGGAGCTACTTGGCCGCAGCAAAAGTGTTAGTGGAGACTACCTTAATAAAATTGACTGGGTGCCGCATTTAAAGGACTTTTTTGATGCCCTCCCCAGTGGGACTTGTTTGCTTGGCGAGTTGGTCTTTACTGAAAAAGAAGGCTCAAAAAATGTTACGACTATTATGGGATGCTTGAAAGAAAAAGCAATTGAACGGCAGTCGGTTTCAAAACTTCACTTTTATATTTTTGATACTCTCGCTTGGGAGGGCCAGTCATTGATTACATCCGCGGCAGAGCATAGATTTGAAGTATTAGCAAAATTGCCACGGCACGAATGGGTAATAC
>CAVEGL010000073.1:0-366 GCA_963615165.1 bacterium
TCCGTCACCCCATAAGCTACATCCCGCATCGCCGCCACCGCATCAATCGCCCCCTTCCGCAAATCGAGCAACGCAAACACCGCCGTTGCCTCCACTTCCTCATCCGCATACGGCGCAAAAAGCCCCGCATAATCCGTCCCCAACTTCTCCGCGCAAATCTCCCCCGAAATCTCCCCATAACCACAACCAAAATAATAGTAATAATAAACCTGCGCTGCCGCCCCCACCTCTGTGCCAGCCGTCTCCGCAAAGCGCTCATATAACCGATTAATCTTCTTTAAATCCGCAAAACTCGCCGTCTCCCCATAGATCGCCGGATCAAAAACGTCATAATCCATCAAAACCGCCTCCAAATCCACATCCGCC
>CAVEGL010000073.1:408-4354 GCA_963615165.1 bacterium
TTCGCATATTTATTAAAATCCTCCCTCGCCACCCCTTGCGTCGCCCCCGACTCCGTCGCCACTTTCCCGCTCTGCTGACCACTCACAATCCACCACGCAACCCCGCACCCAGCCACAATCACCGCCATCGCCACGATTATTGCAATTAACCATTTCCGCCCCTTCCCCTCGCCGCTTCCATCAGAAACTACTTCACCAGAAAACACCGGCTGTATCCCTCCCCCAAAAGCATTATTCATCGACGGATCCATATATCCCCATTATATCATAACCATTTTCATTTTTCATTATTTTTTCAGACATTACGCCAAAATCTTCCACCCAAAACCCAGACCCGTACCCCCAACACACAGACAATCCCCACCAAGAACCAAAATCCCACGCAAACCCCCGCACCCAACCCATACACTAAAAACCAAAAATCCCCCGCCCAAAGGCAGAGGATTCTCGGTTTTCATCCAGCCAAGCTAGACAAACGTGAAGCGGCCAGACTTACATTAATTTTTTGCGGCTAGCAATATAATACCCCAATGCAGTTACTATAGACCCAACGCCGAGCGCCCCCGCACCAATCTCACCCGCACCGGTATTCACAATCTCAGATGGCGTCACCGCTACCCACTCCTTATCAGGAGTATCATCAGGGATTGGAGTCGTTTCGCAAGTCTTCGTAACTTTCACCACGGCAGAATCTTCCAACAATTCATCTCCCACACCAACTTGCCCCCAGTTGGTAATCGTATTTGCACCACAAGACAATTTATTGTCAACCACCTCAGCTGTAAACACTACATAACCATCACCGTTTACAGCATATCCACCGATATTCACCCCGGTAGTCGTAATCGTATCATCACGCGCAATACCTTTTGGATTAGTTGCATTATAAAGCATCGTCGTACCCTCTACATATTTCATATTTTCAGGCAAGATATCCCGCACCATCACATCATAAGTACTATTATCCGAAGTGTTTTTATAATGAATCCGATATTCAACCTTATCCCCAACGTTAGCGTCTACAGATTCCGACCAGTCCTTTTCCCCAACCTTACGAACCTGTTTTTCCACAATATAAGACGTGTCAGCCACCGCTTTCACCTTAATAGTCACATAGCTGGCATACTGATAGCAGCCAGGAATCTCACCATTCAACGAATTGTAACCGATTTTCACGCCTTTTTCAATCACATTATCACTCAAGCCAATCCCGTCACCAGCGCCAATACCATTATTTTCTAGCAAAGCCGACCCCCTCTGATATTCCAAATGAAAATTGCTATCCGAAACAAAACGCACATTATCCCAATACTCCGACGGAGTAGCGTTCGAAGATTCAATAAAACCATTCACCTCTACGCTTTTCCCAGTCGTATCAGGCACCCCAAAGGTTACCGTCACATCTTTAGCGACCGCATTTTCCCCATTTGGGTTGTTGTTATGCACATAAAGGCGCACTATATAAGTTTTGCCGGGCGTAACCTCAATTTCGTTGCCATCCCAAACATTTGCCGCACCGGCATTCACGCCAGTGTCTTCGCGCGCGCCAACGAAGTTCATTTCGTCGCCAATCACGCTATTCGAAATAGAATTAAATACAATTTTATCCCCCAAAACCCCGTTATTTATTTGATCGATCGTATAACTTGCCCGACCGCCCCCGTTATCGCCCCAAGCGTGAACCGCTGCCGGGACAGCAATGCCCGCGCCCACCGTCAAAATGGCAGAAACAGCCAAAGCAATATTCTTAAGCTTTTTCATAAATTCTCCTTTTTAATTAATCATTTACATATTTTATCGCTAGCCAGATTATTAATTTTGCGCCTCAACCGAATCGTCTCAAATTCAAATTCTTGGGATAACCCCGGCAGTAGTAGCTACCGCCAGGGTTTTGATATCAAGGGGATTAGTCCATGCTAAATTCCCCGTTTTCTACCCCTGCCCCAGTATTGTCTTCAGGGTCTGAGCTTGAACTCTTTTCGTCATGCGAATCCTGATGCACAACAATTTTATCCGTTCGCCCAGATCCCTTAGCAGGGTCCGAACCGGTTCCGCTGGTGCTTGCAGAACTGGAGTTATTTGTGGTTTTATTGTTCGTCGAGTTCGTAGAATTCGTAGAGTTTGTAGAGTTTGTAGAATCCGTCGAGTCCGTCGAACTCTTCGAGTTATTCCCATCATCATCGGAAGAAACTGCATTCTTTCCCGACTCCTTTGATGGTTTAGTAGCCTGATAATCACCTTTGCCGTCAGAGGTCTTATTTTTGCCTCCTCCGACATTGGCATTACCATTGTTCACTGGATCCTTGCTTGGATCCTTCTTTGTCGGCGTAGGCGTCGGATCTGGTGTTGGTGTCGGATTTGGCGTAGGTGTCGGATTTGGATCACCATCATCCTGGTCCGTATTACCGGTCTTCGCTCCGGCTGGCGTCTTTTTCACGACGACGTTTCCGCAACGCACCATCTGGTACATTGCGGCATCATCGCCGATAACAGCATCAGATGACGTCAGTGCGTCCGCCGCCGCCTCTCTTGTCGTAACTACCCAGCTAGTCGTGTTGCCAGACAGCCCCAACTTCGACGAATATCGAGTCCCCTCCTCCGAGGAGCCCGTATTATATCTGGCGTCAGCATCACTGAGCTCCGCCGTATAAATCAAAGTATCTTCATCGAATACAATGTTCTCCATCGTGTTTAATACCTCGATGCCCTTTTTGGTTAAGCTGCTGGAAGCCTCGTCATAGAGGTCTCCCTGTTTAACCTCGCCACTACAGCCGAATAAATTGTATTTGGCAAAGTGGTTTATTGTCCCCGCGAGCAACAGCGGGTTTACGGTGAATGTTCCATCCCCGTTCTGCTTGCAAAAACCACTCCAGTATGCATCTTTCGATGCATCAGAACTTTCCGGGTATGAGTCCGCTGTTATATCTGCGTACTCAGCAGTAAACTTGTGTTCACTGATTCTGTCATCAATATAGTCCAAGTCCACCAAATATACCGGCGCCTCAACCTGCTCAGCCTCCTGTTTGACTTCAGCCTCAACGGCAGGATTCTCAGTGACGTCATTGCTATCTCCGGTATAACCACTAACCTTAGCCACACAAAAGATAATCACAGCAATCACCACCAAAACGATGGCGATCGTGACGCCTTTCTTTTCAGATATCTCCTCACAAGCCACAGCGAGCGTGAAAACTATTACCGCGATCAGTGTGGCAATCCCGACAACTATTCCTATAAGAGTAGTCGTCAACCCAGATAAGGCTTTTACGAACTCAATCGCAAAAATCGCGTCAAGTCCCAAAAGAACCCCATTAAAGATCCTATCCTCCAGACGGTTTCCCAAACAGCTAACCAGCCGGACAGCTATCGGAGCACCTATCCAGAATACCATCGGAATTATTACGCCATGAATGACAAAATGCCATCCTAAAACAAATAATAATCCCACTCCGAGACCGATAACTGCTGACACAACAGCAGAGACGTCCTCTTGTCCGTTGTTAGAATTCTTTATAAATACCGTTGTTGCGCCTGCAACAACAAGAGCTAATATGATCATTATTGCCACATTAGACCCCCCTTTCTTATTTTTTCTATACCAAAAGGAGGGGCACCAACCCTCCTTGATACCACAATGAACAGACGCAGAATTTGCGCCTGAGACGATTCGATTTTAACGACCTTCCAAAGCCCAGAGCTTTATCTCTAAAACTTAGACTAATACCAGTATATCACACTTGAGCTATTTTGTCAATCCCATAAACACATTTACCGCTTATGGCAAACGAGGAGCCACCCCCATATCCACGCTGCCACATAAACCAAATTTATAGAAAGCCCTACAGAATTTTTTCAATATACCCCAAAAATCACTCCAATACACCACAAAGTCTCTTCAATACCCTAAAAATCGTCACAATACCCCAAATCCACCCCACCAATACAT
>CAVEGL010000074.1:0-4156 GCA_963615165.1 bacterium
AAAAAAAAAAAAAAAATGTGTATAATATATCGTATAAAGAGTGGAGAGTAACAAAGGAGATATTGTGGTAGAAAAAACGTCAAAGAAAATGCCGAAGCAAATGGCTGCGCCTGGAGCAAAAAAAGGGAACACTAATGGGGTACGGAGTGTATTTTTTACGATTATTTTGATATGTTTTGGTTGGTTGGTTTTGACTAGTATGATGGACGACGGTAGTATGGCGACGACGGAGGTGCCGATTTCGGAAGTGATAACGAGGGCGAATGATCCAAATGGTGATATTTCGAAGATTGTGGTGACTGGGGATGTGTTAGAGATTACTCTGAGGGGAAATGAAAAAGCCACGGAGACTTCGCGGAAAGATTCGGCTGGGACGCTTTACGATCAGGGGTTGATTAATTATTGTGATGGGATGGCGGGGGATGAACTGGCTAAATGTCAAGAAAATTATCCCGTTATCGAATATCAAGAAGATGTTGACACGATGGGGATCGTACTAAATGTACTTTTGACAATTTTGCCGATTGTGGCGATTGTGATATTCTTTAGTTGGATGATGAGGCAGGCGAATTCGGCAAATAATCAATCAATGGCTTTTGGGAAGTCGCGTGCTAGACTTTATGGACCAGACAAGAAGAAAGTGACTTTCAAAGATGTGGCGGGGAACGAAGCGGCCAAGCAAGATTTGGCGGAGATCGTGGACTTTTTGAAGAACCCGAAAAAGTACGAAAAACTAGGGGCGAAGATCCCCCGCGGGGTGCTTTTGGCGGGGGCGCCCGGTACTGGTAAGACTTTGATGGCGCGAGCGGTGGCGGGCGAGGCGAATGTGCCGTTCTTCTCGATTTCTGGGTCGGAATTTGCGGAGATGTTTGTGGGTGTGGGAGCAAGTCGGGTGCGAGATTTGTTCTCGAAGGCGAAGAAGAATGCTCCGTCGATTATCTTTATTGATGAAATCGATGCGGTGGCGCATAAGCGTGATGCGCGAGGTGGCGCAGGGCGCGAAGATGAACAAACTTTGAATCAGATTTTGGTGGAAATGGATGGGTTTGACAATGATTCTGGAGTAATCGTGATTGCGGCGACGAACCGTGTAGACATGCTTGATAAAGCACTTCTTCGGCCTGGGCGATTTGACCGGCATGTGAATGTGACTTTGCCAGAGCGGAAGGATAGGCTAGAGATTCTAAAAGTACACTTTAAGAATAAGCCGGTAGAGGCAGATGTGGATTTGGAGGCTTTGGCGAAGAAAACGGCAGGGTCTAGTGGGGCGGATCTTTCTAATATCGCAAACGAGGCGGCGATTACGGCGGCGCGCGAGGGACACAAAGCAATTTCTAATAAAGATGTGACGGAGGCTTTTGAGCGAGTAGCGATTGGACCAGAGCGCAAGTCGAAGGCGATGAACGAAAAAGAGCGTAAGATTACAGCATATCATGAGGCAGGGCATGCTGTGGTGGGGCATGTGTTGCCGGATTCTGATCCAGTACACAAGGTGACGATTATTCCACGTGGGGCGACTGGTGGGGTGACGTGGTTCTTACCACCAGAAGATAGAAGTTATAAGAGTATTTATGAGTTGAAGGATATTTTGGCGCGAGCGATGGGCGGACGGATTGCGGAAAAATTAATATTTGGCAAGGATGCGGTGACGACTGGGGCATCTTCGGATCTAAGGAATGTAGCGGAATTGGCAAAGTCGATGATTGTCGAGGAGGGGATGGGTGACGAGACGCGAAATTTGGTGTTCCCGAATGAGGCGACTGGATACTATACGATCGCGACAGGCAAGCCATATTCAGAAAAGACGGCTGAACAAATAGATGCGGAAATCAAAAAGATGTCGGATGAGGCGGCGATGCGGGCGGAGATGGTTTTGAAGGCGAATAAAGATGTGTTGGATAGGTTGGCGGAGGCACTATTGAAACAGGAGACCTTGGAAGAGGCGGAGCTTGAGCCGATATTGAGGGGCGCAAAAATGCCAGATACGGCGAAATTGTATGGCAGAAAATAATTTTGGGGATGCAAAATAATTTAAAAAGGAGAAGGTGTGGAGAGATTGCTGGAATATTTTGTACCAGAGAGCTATGAGCTTAAGGTAGAGCTAGACAAGAATGCCAAAAAGATGCGAGGTGAAGTGTTAATTCGAGGTGAGGCTTTGGCTGAGGACATTAAATTTCATGCGGTGGGGCTTACTATTGATAAAGTGCTGATTGATGGCGAAAAAGTGAATTTTGAGGCTAAGGATGGGCTTCTGACGCTAAAAAAGGTACCTAAGAGCGTTTTGGGGGTGAAAATAGGGTATCACGGCGCTTTGAACGAAAACATGGAAGGTGCGTATTTGTCAACCTATAAGTATAATGGTAAAACGGAGCGGATTGTGGCGACGCAGTTTGAGTCGCATTATGCGAGAGAGGCTTTTCCTTGTGTGGATGAACCGGCAGCGAAGGCGACTTTTGCGGTGGCGATTAAATCTGATGACGCGGAAGATGTGATTTTGTCCAATATGCCGCTAGCTAAAAAAGCGGATGGCTATGCTTACTTTGAGACGACACCGAGAATGTCGACGTATTTGTTGGCTTTTGTGGTGGGGAAATTTCATGGTAAGACCATTAAGAATAAGCATGGGGTGGAAATTACGACTTACGCGGCACTGAATCAGCCGGTGGAAGCGGTGGATTTCGCGAATGAGGTGGCGGCGAAGTCTTTGGAATATTATGACGATGAATTTGGTGTGGCTTATCCGTTAAAGAAATGCGACCAGGTGGCACTTCCGGATTTTGAGGCAGGAGCGATGGAAAATTGGGGGTTAGTGACGTATCGAGAGTCGATGTTGTTGGCAGATAAAACAGCGACGATTTCGACGAAGAAGTCGATTGCCTTGACGGTGGCACATGAGCTTTCACATCAGTGGTTCGGGGATTTGGTGACGATGGTTTGGTGGGACGATTTGTGGTTGAACGAATCGTTTGCAAGTATTATGGAGTATATGGCGGTGGAGGCGCTGTATCCGGAATTTAATATTTGGGAAAATTTCTTTACGAATGATTGCGTGCGGGCTTTGAAGCGTGATGCTTATGCTGGGGTGCAAGCAGTACATCAAGAGGTGCATAATGTGGAAGATATCGCGAATTTGTTTGATGGGGCGATTGTGTATTCGAAAGGGGCGAGATTGATGTTGATGCTGATACGCGCAATGAAATGGGGGAATTTTAAGAAAGGGATTTCTGGATATTTTGAGAAATTTGCGTATCGAAATACGGTGGGGGATGACTTGTGGCGGGCGCTGACGCCGTATGCGGATTTTGACGTGAAGGAGTTTATGCATAAGTGGATTGACGAACCTGGTTATCCGGTAGTGGAGACGGATGGGACGCAGAAGCGCTTTCGTTTGGAAGGAGGGCTGGAGAAGTCTGATTATCCGATTCCGCATCTTTTCGATGATATGTCGGGGCATTATTTGATACATTTATCAGAGGAAGAACTGAATAAGAAGCTGGCAGAATTTGATACGCTAGAAATGGAGCAGAAATTGCGAATTTTGATCGATTTGGACTTGATGAGTAAGACGAAATTGGTGCCGGCAGCGAAGATGTTGGATTTGATTTTGAAATTTAAGGAGGAGAATTCGGCGGCGGTTTGGAATATTGTGGCGTCGATTGTGGCGGGACTGAAGATTTTTGTGGAGACGGATACTGCGGATGAAGTTCGGTTTAAGAGGTATGTTAATGAATTAATTTGCGGGAAGTTGACGGAATTGGGGATAGAGACGCGGGCGGAGGATACGGAGAATGAGATTCGGTTGCGACGGATTTTGCTGGGGATGAATTATTATGCGGAAAATAAGGATAATTTGGCGAAGTTGGCGAAAATGTATCGAGACGATTACGCATCGATTGATGCGGAGGTGCGGGCGGATGTGCTTGAGGCGAAGTTGTATTTGGAGCCAGAAATGCTGAAAATATACCTGAAACAATATCAAGAGGAGAGCGATCCGGAGATTCAGTTTGATTTACTGGTGGCGATGACTTTGTCGCGCGATGCTCAGAATGTCGAGAGAATGGTGGAGCTTTTGGGAAATCCGGAAATTGTGAAGCCGCAAGAGCATTTGTATCTGTATATTTATCTGTATCGAAATCCAAAAGCCAGAGTGCAGGCT
>CAVEGL010000075.1:0-1741 GCA_963615165.1 bacterium
GTCGCACCACCGCAAAATCATTTCCCTCTGGAACAGATTTCAAACAATCCCCAAAGAAAACAATCTTTCGCTCAGAAAGCGTGTCACCCAAAAGATGCTCCAGCGCCGTACATTTGTCGTACGCCTTGCCATCTTCCCTGTAAACAGTACAATCTAGCGCCGTCCTACCACCAATTTTAATCGCAAACTTATCACTTTTCTGCCCCAACAATTCCCGTACTCTCCGCATAACTTCGTTTCGCTTTGAGCCAGACGGGTCAAAAACATCCTTGTTTTCCACTTTTGCAGTCCACGTCAACTGCGCACCACGGTCCTCAATCTTGCATTCTATGCCAAATTCCGCGCTAGCCTGCTTCAAAGCTAGACCCAGCGCACTCTTCAAATCCTCCGGCATCGGCTCATACCAAAGCGTCGAAATCTCTCCATTTTCGATTCGGTAGCAAGCCGCGCCCTGTAAAGCCAGCAACGTAACCGGCAAAGTTTCATCCCAGCCACATCGCCGCATCTGTTGCAACAGCTGATAATCAATTCCTTCGAGACCTTTTGCCGTCACAATCACAATCTCACGCCCCGCCCTAATAGCCGCAACCAACTTCTCTGCCATACTTAGCGGCACCGGCTCATTAGCCGGTCCCAAAGTATTATCCAGATCAAACGCCCAAACAAAATCCGAATTCTCCCCCGAATCGCTCAAAATATTATTCAGCTCATCATAACAAGCCCGCCCCTCCACCGATGACGGCATTTCAACATCTTCACTAAAACGATAAAACCCCCGTTCCTCGTGCGGGAGAACACTATACTGCGCCAACCCCAATTCTCCCTGTTCAAACTTACCAACATAATATTGCTCTATTTTTTCCATAATTTAATCTCCTTGCAAAACAGAAAACCTTACCATGCATCTAAGAAGTCTCATCTCAAATTACACAGCGAACCGCTCTATTATTATTGCTAAAAATTATTTATGATTGCAATTATATTATAATTGTTCCAAAAATGCAAAGTTTTGAGCCCTAACGGCGTTGTTGGGTGTGCTGAATTTTAACGGCATTATCGAACATGTTAAGTTTTGGCGGCGTTATTGAACGAATATCTCATCAGAATAAGACAAACTATGCAAAAAAACAGGGGGCAAACCAGCCCCAAGCGTCAATTATCGAGTAATTTTTCACTAACCGCGCCAGTCAGGAAGTAGATTCAGTTGTTTTTATCAAGCAATATCCACTAAACCGCATTGGCTAGACGATGATTTTTGACTGTTTTTATCAAGTAATATTTTGCCAGACCACATCAGCTGAGTAATAACCTTTGAGCGTCTATGCGGGACAGATAGTATAAAAGAGTATTTCAATCGCTTTTAGATTCAGAGGTAATGAGAGGCATTCTCACCGCCAAAAGCTATTCCAACCTCCTCGTCCAATCTGGCATAATATTCGCTGTTCGCCCGCTAATCATTAGCGTCGCGGCGGGGAGGGCGCGGCGCCTCTTGACTTTGTGGCGGTTTTGCCGGCGCCTTTAGCCGTATGACATTTTTTACGTACAAGTCCTACGCAATCAAAAATGTCATTCATGCTGCCAACCCTACCCTAATTAGCCGGAAAGGCAATCAATCACCTTCATCCAATCAGCCAGAGAGATGAGTGACTATTTCTGTCGCCCGCCCTATCTACCCAGCAAGAGAAGCGCCCAACCATTCCATACCGCCCGTTCCATATCTACCAAACCAGAAAGACGATCA
>CAVEGL010000075.1:1751-4124 GCA_963615165.1 bacterium
GGACCAGAGAGGCACTCAGCCAAAAACAATCATTTTTCGCCAACAAACCCCACCGCCCCCAAAATTCTCTTCAAAATCTCCCCCCGCTCCCCCGCCCCAAGCTGTCTCACCCAATCTTGATAATCAAGCTCCGCCCGCCAATTCAGAACCACATCCTCCGCCTTATTCTCAAAATCATTCTCCGATAACTCCGCCAAATTATACTTCCTAGCAAAATCATTATACCTCTTAAATCTCTCCCCTATGCAGTTATCCAGCAAATCCAACGCCCCCCTGTAAACCAAAACCATCTCCGCATCCTGCACCGCCACACTGCGCGCCACACGCACCTTCTTATACCAAGCCTTAAGCATCATCAACTGCTCAATATATTCTATATTTCGCATCCTTTTCCTAGCAATATGCTTTTCCGACGGTCGCGCCTCATCACTGTTAAATGGCTTTTTCATCTGAATTGGCAAATCGGCATACATCGTCTTGTCCGTCACATCATGCCGCACCACTTGCCCCGCCACAGTTACCGCACCAAAACCCAACTTCAACGGCCCCACCATTCCGCTCATGCCCCCCAAAAATATCGATGGCTGGTCCATAAAGACCCCATGAAGTACGTCGCCTGCCAAAGTCGGCGTCGCCTTATCTCTCCACGGCGTAAAATTAAAATGCACAAAACCACTCCCCACCTCTGAATGATTCATCCGCGAACTCCCCCCATACAGCAAAACATCGCAAAAATTTATCAAAGACCCCAGGGTAGCATTACCGAGCAAAATAGTCTGTTTCAACCCCACACTATGCGCCGTAGATGCCCGCTCCTCCAGTAGCGTCCCCGAACGAAAATGCGAATCCGCCCCCGCCTTCGCCTCCGGCAACAAAACCGCCCCTTCCAAATATCCGCTAGCCACCACCGCATTGGACGCCACCACCGTATCAGTCAAGACTGCCGGCCCCTCCAAACCAATTTTCGCGCCAGTCCCCACCAAAGTTTTTACCCCCAACAACCTCACCCCAGGATACAAAACACTTCCAGGAAAAATCCGCGAAACCTCCACCTCAGGAGCCACAAAAACCTGCCCCGCATCTATTATCTTTACCCCTCGCCGGAGCAATTCTTGTACCTTAGAATTCATATTTTCTCCCACACTACGCCTTTCTTAAACCTATTTTCTCTTATTATATCAAAAACCATCCAAATTCCAACCATTTTTCAATCAAAGCCCCGTCCAAATCCCCCACCAAACCACCATACATACCAAAATCTCACCAAACCCCCCCAAAACCCTCAAAAACATGCTATAATACCCTTATGAAGATAGTTTTCCCCGAACTAACCAACCCCGTCATCCAAGAGGCGCTCGAATCGTCCCCCGATATCACCCCAGTCCCCGCCGACAACATCGAGCTTGCCGCCAAACTTCTTGCCGCCGAAGAAGCCCACGCCATGATTGCCGGCATCGACGCTCCGACCCGCGAAGTCATTTTAACCTGTAAAACCCACCTCCGTCTCGTTTCATCCCATATCACCAGTTGTTTCATCGGCAAACGCGGAGACCAATATCTCACCGTCGCCGACGGCAGCGTCTGCAAATCCCCCACAAAGGAACAACTCTTCGAAATCACCCTCCAATCCGCCCAAACCACCAAACTTTACACCGGCAAGTCCCCCATCATCGCCATGCTTTCTTATTCTACCCTCGGCTCTGGCGGCAAAAATTCCGACCTCGAGAAAATCCACTATGTCATCGAGCGCATCCGCGCCGAACATCCCGATTTATTAATCGACGGCGAAATGCAACTCGACGCCGCCATCGATCGCCGAATCGGCCAAAAAAAGTTCCCAAACTCCCCCGTTGCCGGCTTCGCCAATATCCTCATCTGCCCAGACCTCAATTCCGCCAATATTCTCTACAAAGGCCTCGAACATCTCGGCGGCTGGTTCATGGCTGGCCCCATCTTGCAAGGTTTCGACATGCCAGTTTCCGACTTATCACGCGGCAGCACCGTGGAAGACGTAAAATTAACCATAGACGTTATGCGCAAGCTATACGCCCATCATTCCCAAACAGAGAAAGGAGAGAACTAATATGCAATATTTTGGCACCGACGGCATCCGCCAATCCGCCGACAAATTCACTACCGACTTTTTAAATTCCGTCATGAACGGTCTAATCGATTACGCCGGAAACGATATCAGAGTTTTCATCGCTGGCGACACCAGGGAATCATCCGAACGTATCATCCGCGACCTCGAAATTATCTCCGAATCCCTCGGAGTCGAATATATGAGCGCCGGCATCCTCCCCACCCCCGCCATCAATTACTGTTTTTATCAAATGGGCTTTGATTTCGCCATCGACATCACCGCCTCTCACA
>CAVEGL010000076.1:0-738 GCA_963615165.1 bacterium
GAGCTTTACCGGTACCGTGACGACCACCATCACCACCACCGTGTGGGTGATCCGTAGCGTTCATCACAACACCACGCACTGTCGGGCGAATGCCTTTACGGCGACGACGACCGGCACTTCCAATCTTGATATTCTGATGTTGCGGATTCGAAACTACGCCAATCGAAGCCTCGCAGGCCGCCAAAACTTTGCGTACTTCACCAGATGGCATCTTAAGCGTAGCATAGCCGCCCTCTTTCGCCATCAACTGAGCCGAGCTACCGGCCGAACGCACCATTTGTGCGCCTCTGCCAGGCGTCAATTCAACTGCATAGACAAAAGTACCCACTGGTATACTCTCGAGCGGCAAACGGTTCGACGTTTCAACATTTGCTTCCTTGCCGGTTTTAAAGGTCCCGCCTTTTACCATTTTAGTGTCAGCCAACACGTAATAATAAGTTCCGTTTTCGTCCTTTACGCGCGCAATCCTGGCACTTCGATTCGGGTCGTACTCGATTTCTTCAATCGTAAAGGTCAAATCTTGAGGCAATTTGTAAGTAATAATCCGGTAGTGCCTCTTTACTCCACCACCACGGTGGCGCACTGTAATGCGACCGTTGTTATTCCTACCCGCTTGCTGTTTTTTGCTAGCGAGAAGCGACTTCATCGGCTTATTCGTCGTAATCTGCTCGTAATCAGCAGTAGTTTTTTGACGTTGCGCCGGAGTCATTGGGCGATAAGCTTTAATAGCCATTATTT
>CAVEGL010000076.1:816-4029 GCA_963615165.1 bacterium
CTTTTCGGCTTCCTTTGCGCTGCTTTTAGTTGTTTTCTCGGCTTTCTTGTCTTCTTCCGGATTTGCAAATACCTTAATCGAATCGCCTTCTTTTAAGGTCACATATGCAAATTTCTTATCTTGACGATACGTAATGCCGGGATAAGCGTGCTTGCCCTTACTGAACTTCGTTTTCTTACCATTGCGGATCAATGTTCGAACATCAGTCACGGTTACGCTAAATTCTTTTTCTACCATCTTAGCGACTTCTTGTTTCGAGGTTGCAAGTTTAACCGGAAAGATATAAGTCCTCTTAGTTTGTTCAAAATAGCTTTTCTCGGTCGCACGTGGCTCCAAAAGATGAAGTTTAATGTCGTTTTGCTTCTCTGCCATTTTACTTCTCCTCTCCGATTAACCATTTTTCTGTAGCTTTCAAAGCTTCTTCCGAGAACACGATTGCATCAGCATTCATAATGTCGAACACATTCAAATAAGTCGCACGGACCAACTTGACGTTTGGCAAATTATTCGTAGAACGCAAAACCTCTGGAGTTTTCTCTGCTACTACTGCTAATACATTTTTACCTTCCAACTTCAAGTCTTTCAAAACTTTCACAGCATCTTTAGTTTTGCCGCCCAGTTTTATGTCACTTGGCAAAATTGCCACAGCCTTATCAGCATTTTTCATCGAAAGCGCTTGTCGCACCGCCAAAAGCTTGCTCGAACGAGCGATTTTCTTCGTGAAGTTTTCTTCACCGGTGCGCCCAAAAGCCACACCACCATGTCGCCAAATCGGGTTACGTGTCGAACCAAAACGTGCTCGACCGGTCCCTTTCTGCTTCCAAGGTTTCTTGCCACCACCACGTACTTCGCCACGCTTCAAAGTTTTTGCGTGTGAAGATCTGGAATTAGCAAGATAAGCATCATAAGCGAGTTTCACGAGTTCGTGGTTTTCTACATTTAAGCCAAAAATGTCTTTGTTTAGTGTAGCCATATTACTCCTTTCCCTCTACGCTTACTACGCCTTTTTTCGGACCAGGCACAGCGCCCTTAAGACCAATTAGATTATTGGCAACGTCGATATAGGCGACCACCAAATTCTTGACCGTCACTTGATCGTGTCCCATTCGTCCAGGCATTTTCTTGCCTTTCCAAACTTTTTGTGGATACATCGAACCAATCGACCCTACGCGACGGATATTCCCCTTGAAACCATGCGTATTCCTGGATTCATTAAAGTTCCAGCGTTTCACTGTACCGGCATAACCTTTGCCCTTGCTGGTACCAACCACCGTCACTTTATCACCCAATTTAAAGCTCTCTATGGTTAAACTATCGCCGAGCTTTACGCCTTCCGGAAGTTCCTCAACGCGGAATTCCTTCAAAACTTTAGGATTTATATTTTCACCAGCCTTTTTTACGTGGCCAGCTACCGACTTGCTCAGATTCTTACCCTCACCATAAGCCACCTGCACAGCATTATAACCATCGCTATCGATAGTTTTAATCTGAGTCACCGTGCAGGGGCCGGCTTGCAGAATTGTGACCGGAGTCACAACGCCATCATCGCCGATGATTTGGGTCATACCAATTTTGGTGCCGAGAATGACTTGCATCCTATTCCTTTCCGCTTACCGATTTTACCCCTGTACACCAGGTAAAATTAGCAAACTTTTTAACATTATTAAAACTAGACTTTTAAGCCGGTTTCCGTTCTGAACTCCTTGGACCTAACTTTATGTCTAGATAATACCTCCATTATAGCACACCTTTATATTTTTTTCAAGACTATCAAGCAACAAAAGCATTACTAAACACCAAGCAACCTCCGTCTCAAGTTTGCAGCCCTACCCCTTTTATGTTATTATAGATACATGACAACCAAAACCAAACGTCTATCTTCATTCCTTATCTGTATTTTTGTTACCATGTCGACCGCTATTATTGCCATTGACGGGATGCTAAACGGTCCCGGCGTCGGTCAACTCGGCACCAATATGCGCGGTTTAAATTACTTCCAAGCCTTCACCATAGACAGCAACATTTTTTGTGCCATAACCTTAGGCATTGTCGGCATCTACGATTTGCGCTGGCTTTTATCTAGGAAGAAATGCCGTCACTCTTGGGTTACGACTCTCCAATTAATGGGCGCATCTTCTACCGCCGTCACCATGCTAACCGTATTTCTGTTCCTAATCCCTTCCGCATATCTATCCGGTGGCAACCCCTGGGCTATGGTCGAAGACGATATGTTGTTCTTCCACGTCTTGAATCCCCTCCTTGCTAGCATTAACTTTTTCTTCTTCCGCTGGAAAAAATCAATGCAACTCCGCGAATGCATCTTCGCAACATTACCTCTAGCCATCTACGGAGCTATCTACGGTCTGATGGTGTTGGTTTTTGGCATTTGGAGCGATTTCTACGGCTTAACCTTTGGCGGCAACTCATGGCTCGGAACACTTGCCATCACGATCCTGATATTGGTTGCATTTGCCACCAATTGTTTCCTATCCTTCGCCAGTCCCAAAAACACCAAATCTAGCTCTCCAAAAAAGCATCGATAAACCCCTCAATTTCCCCATCTAGTACCGCATCCGTATCCGTAGTTTCAAATCCCGTTCGCGTGTCCTTCACCAATCGATATGGTTGCAAAACGTAATTTCGTATCTGTTGTCCCCACCCCGCCGACTCGCCCGCCCGTAAATCTTTCAAACTCTTCGCGTGCTGCTCCAATTTCATCTGTACCAATTTGCCTCGCAAAATTTCCATTGCTTTCTCTTTATTTTGCAATTGCGAACGTTCATTTTGAATCGCCACCACCGTATTTGTCGGCAAATGTGTAATCCGCACCGCCGAATTTGTCGTATTTACAGATTGCCCACCATGCCCACCGGCATGATAAACGTCAATCCGCAAATCTTTATCGTCAATCTCCACTTCCGCATTCGCTTTTATCACCGGCAAAACTTCCACCAAAGCGAACGAAGTCTGCCGCAAATTATTCGCATTGAAAGGTGAAAGCCGCACCAACCTATGTACACCATGTTCAGACTTAAGCATACCATAAACGTTAACTCCGCTCGCTTCGTACACCGCAGTCTTAATCCCCGCCTCCTCCCCCGTCGCACGCTCCACCGCCGTCACCTTAAACCCCTTTTTTTCTGCAAAACGCAGATACATCCGCTCCAGCATTCCCGCCCAATCCATCGCTTCCGTTCCTCCAGCCCCCGCAGT
>CAVEGL010000077.1:0-3905 GCA_963615165.1 bacterium
TACCTGTTTTACAATCTCCTCGCGACTAAGCGGTGTCTCGGATTTCTCTAGAATCGAAGTAATAATATCAGCGATAGTTCCCTTTTTATAGCCCCAAGCAGACAGCGCATAAATTCCACGTCCAATAAGAACGAAGCGCGGATCTTTGATTAGTTCGTTATGAATTGCTTGTATGGTCACATCTTTGCGCTTAAAACGGGAAGCTTTAATCTCATTTGCGATATCAGAAAAGTGCATCGGCTCTTTTTTGGCTTCCAGGATAACGAAAATTTTGTCTCGAATATTTTTGGGGTTGACTGCAGGCCATTTGGCTAGTCCCCATACGCCGTTGAGTTCGGCGAGTAATTTTGATATTGACGCAATTGCCTGTATATGGTTAGGATGTTCATAGTCTAGCGAATTATCCAGTTCGTCCAAGGTCATGGTTTGCTTCTGCTTGCGGATCAAATCTACGACCTGATCGACGCGTTGGCGCACCGTGCTCGCGTCCCCATATTCTGCAATTCCGACAGCGGCATAATATTTGTCGCTCTCATCTATAACCATCAAGCTTTTTGAGAAAGTGGCAATAAAATAAATCCCCATACGCTCTACGGATGTGGCTACTCTACCATAAACTTTGTCGGCAATATCGGTAAGTTTCGCTACTCGCCCCAATTCGGTCAAATTGCGAACCAAGATTTTCTCGGCTGCCGCCAAATCTGCAATATCGCCATCTTCTGCAGAAATCTGCAGACGAATCAAAATCGCCTTTTCTAGTTGCCGAACACGTTCTCTAGTGATAGATAGAGAGTCTCCGATTTGTTCCAAAGTTTCTTTTTCGCCATTTAGACCAAATCTACGGGAAATAATTTCTTTCTCTCGCTCTTGCTCGATAATGCTTAAGCTTCCAGAAATTGCTTTTTGTATGATCTCCGCGTTCTGCACTGTCTCTACCTTTCTATTTTCCGCCGTTTATATTTAAGTTTAGGCTATTATACCATAATGAATGTTATAAGTCAACTATGAAATTGTGGTTTTATGTAAATTGAGCAGACGCTGACAGGTTTATTTAGGGAGGCATTTCACAAAAACCTATCCACAATAAGTCACCCAATAATACTTTTCCACCATTATTGTAGCACATTTTTTCCAAAAATTGCAAAAAAATACCGAAAGAAAAGTGTTGCTAAGATATTTAGTAACACGAATGAGGGCTACACTTGCCCTAAATCGAGCTATAGCCTCGCCGTCAATTACAAGTCAAACGGAATTTTCGCCAGCCCAGCCCCATCAAATACCGAATTCGTATTCTCAACATCGGAAACATCCCATTCTGTCATATCGAGCGCAAACGTCTCCGTACTACATCCGGTATCATAGAACATTGCACCAATACTATGCAAATTCTCCGTGTTCCAGTTTACCCAAATTAATACTCAGCGTCGACACCTCGTACCCGACCCCGCTAAACATATTGCTCATATTCGTGACGTTTTTTTGCATTCCGGTTAGGTAAATTGAGCGTGATTGAATCGAAGTTATAACACATGCTCGACGGCATTTTATAAGTTTGGTATACTGGAAATGTAAGATTTTTTAGTTTGCCTACATATTTATACTCATTGTGTAATATTCTCCGGATATTATTCAATTCACAAGAAAATACTAGCAGATATCGGCTGGTATTTTTCTTTGTAATGGATTTTGTAATGAATTATACATCCCATTTTTCTAGACTCTACTACAGCAATTTGTGTAAATAGGCAAACATTAATGACTTGACGGGAAATGCGACGCTCTATGCGATGCGAAAAACATCTAAAACGACTTTTGAGCAAGCTTGTACGGCGGCGGTCAAAATCGAAGACGCCAGTGGTTGTTACAAAATGCAGACATGACAGCCGGCATTTGCTCCGATGTGACTACTCCAGAAGCTACTCCGCGCCACTCATTAACACATCCTACAATACCACCGAGACGACAGATTGTGGTAATGGAAGCCACCTAATAGGCACATACTACAACTACCGTGCTACATCTGCCGGAGGGCATTGCTATGGCAGTGACGCCTCTAGTCTCCGTTTTGCGTTGTCTACTCCTCTTTCTGACATCTTCGACAGTGGGTCGGCGTACAGTCAGGGGTCGTACGGCTACTTCTGGTCGTCTACTCGCCGCAATACTCGCAGTATACATCAACTTTACGCCAGTTTCTCGAGTATTAATCCGTCGAATGTCGGCTATCGCTACGACAGTCGGCCTGTTGGGTGTGTTGCCCGGTAGGTTGTTCGCTGTTTCTTAGGCGTGGAGTTTACCTCCTCTCCCCGTTCCCTAATGATACAGAAGACCACTTGAGTCTCACCTCTAAAAACCAAAATCAAAAACCCTACTTCGTCTAGGATGCTTTTTGTCCAAATAAAAACAGCATGAGTCTGTCTGCGCTCCCATGGACCCAAGCTAGGCCATCGTAGTTTTTTCGAAAACTTGACAAGATCACCCGCCCCAAAAACTTAGCGAACCCGAGCAAAATCGTCAATAATCATTGGTCGCTCCCCTACGCTAATTATTCTTAGCTATTTCTTGTTTACCTTCACTAAGTAATCCAAAGTTTTCTCAATAGTCAAACGATTCTTGATATCCATCTTCACATTTGGGTTCTTGAGGTTTTTAATCGCTTCTGGAGACTTTTTATATACATCGCGCAATTCGGCGATTTTTGCCTCTGCCTCGTCGTCCGTAGCGCTGATTTTTTCTTTGAGTGCAACATTTTGTAGCGCCAAAGAAGCCTTCACGCGACTTTCGGCTACCTTTCGAGCTTCCTTTTCCCAGCCTTCCAATGTCTGGCCTGTGCGCTCGAGAAGCGTCTCGAAATCCAATCCTTGTGTGGACGCATTTCTAGTAGCGTCATCGCGAATTAAACGTATCTGGTTGTCAATCATGACTTCTGGCGCTGGAATGGTCGATTTTTTCACTAGCGCTTCCACTAAGTCGTTTTTGAATTTTTCCAAGTTTCGGTATTCATTTTGGGTAGACAAATTGATCTTAATATCTTTCTTGAGGTCGGCTAGAGTCTTGAAAGGACCGCATTTGGTCGCCAAATCATCGTTAATTTCTGGTTTAATGGTTTCATTTACCTGCTTCAATAGAACTTCGAAAACCGTTTTGGCACCAGCCAAATCTTTCACGCCGTAATCCTTTGGGAAAGTCAACTTTAAGTCGAATTTGTCTCCGGGTTCGTGGCCTACAACCCCATCTTCAAAACCAGGTATGAAAGTTTTTGAGCCGAGCGTTAAATGATAATCTTTCGCCGAACCGCCGTCAAAGGCTTTATTATCCTTTTTGCCGACAAAATCGATAATCACTTCATCGCCAGATTTGGCGGCGCGCTTAGTTGTCTTTTTTTCGGCGAAGGAAACGGCGATATTGTTTAGCACCTCGTCTATATCTTTGTCTGTAACTTCGGCAACATCAAGCTTAACATCTAACTTCTTATAATCGCCCAGTTTGACTTCCGGGACAATTTCTGCTTTAGCGGTATATTCCAGTACTTCGTCTGGAACAAATTTAGTAACATTTACGTTTGGCAAGACTAGAGGAGATTTTTCCGCCTCGCGGAAAGCCGCAATCACAGTCGACCGCACCGCAAAATCCACAGTTTCAGCATTTAAATCGTTCTCTGGGATGAATTTTTTAGCAATCTCTGCAGGCACCTTGCCGGTGCGAAATCCTTCTACTTTCACCTCTTTTGCTAGCTTGGCTAGAGCCTGCTTTTTGGCGGGAGCCAAATCCTTGGCGTCGAGAATAACGGTTAATTCCACCTGCGAATCGGAAATTTTTTTCAATTTTGTCTGCATATTTTCTCCTATAATAATTATCTTCATTATATCACACTTTTTGCATTTCGGAAGTGTCAACTTGTCTCTAGG
>CAVEGL010000078.1:0-3850 GCA_963615165.1 bacterium
ATAATATCCTCTTTAATATGAATATCCGTCCGCCATTCTGGCGCCGTTACCACAAGTTCATTGTCACCCTTCACTACAAAACCTACATTCTCTAACGTCTTCAAAATCAATTCGCTACTATACTCCGTCCCGAGAAGTTCATTTATCTCGCGAACGGCAATCTTCACTGTCACCGCCCCTGCAGTATCCTTAATCAAATCCTTCACGCCAGCCACCACATAACCATCCTTCACCATTTCGGCGAAATCATTTGCAACCGCCAAAGTCTGATACGCTGGTTGCCCCTTCGTAAAGCGCGTAATCGCCTCCGAAAAAATCCCGTGCGACATCTGAGTCTTCCGCAAATTGAACAAACTAAAAGTTGCCGACTCTAAAAGCAAATTCCGCGTACTCTCGTCAACCTCAGTCGTAACACCCCCCATCGCTCCCGCTAGCGCCACTGGCGTGTCATTGCTACAGATCACGATATCATTAGGGTTCAGAACAACCTCTTTGCCGTCTAGTAATAATATCTTTTCACCTTCTCGCGCCAATCGCACTTTAATTTTCGCCAAATCCGCCCCGCCTACCGCTACAAATTTATCATAATCGAACGCATGTAGTGGTTGCCCCGTCAAAAGCATCAGATAATTCGTCGCGTCCACCACCGGACTAACCGGTCGCATTCCGGCCTTCGTAAGTAGTATATCTTGCAGAGTCAGATATTTATGTTCAAGTTTGCCATGCTTCTTGAGTAGCAACGCCGTATAACGTCCACAAATCTCGCCCCCATTAATCTCAATCTCGATTCCCTCACCTTCACGACGGTCAACATTTATGCCGGCACCGGGTACACTTGCAGTAAATCTTTCCCCCAAAATCCCCGCCACCTCTCTCGCAAATCCAATCATCCCAAAACAATCTGGACGATGTGTCAAAGATTTATTCTCAATTTCCAAAATCATATCATTCAAATCAAAGACATCCGCCAGCAAATCACCTGCCCGTGCCATCTTGGGGTCAATTTCCACAATCCCCGAATGGTCATCACCAAGATCTAATTCGTCCGCTCCCGCCAACATACCATAAGAATCATACTGCCCCAACATTCGCCGCTTTCCAATCACAAAAGGCGCATCTTCTTTTATCGACATTGGTACAATTGCGCCAGGCGCCAGCCACGCCGTCAGCATCCCCTCATGTACATTCGGCGCCCCACACATCACTTGAATCAGCCCGTTCTCCGCTCGCTCCAACTTCGCCGATTTGCACTTACCGCCGTCGTCAATCGAGCATTTCGTCAAGTGCGTATCGGCAATTTTCTCGGCGCTTACTACCTTGACCACAAAAATATTATCATATTTATGCGTTTCGTCAATCACACCCTCCACTTCTACTAATCGCGAACCAATCATCCGCACTAATTCCGTATCGGACACCCTAATTTTTACTAATTTCTTTAGCCAATTCAGTGAAATTTTCATTTAAACTCCCTCAAAAAATTAAGATTACCAGACTCAAAATATCGTACATCTGGCAAACCATATTTTAACATTACTAAACGGTCAATTCCGCCACCCCAAGCAAAACCGTGATAAACCTCTGGGTCAATTCCGGCCATTTTTAGCACATTTGGGTGAATCATTCCGCAACCCAACATCTCCAAAAAATCACCCTTTTTGCCACCCAAATCCTTTGGCTTCTCGATCAGAAACTCCAAACTCGGCTCCGTAAACGGAAAGTACCCAGGCTGCGTCCGAATTTCCAGCTTCTGCTCATAATATTTTTCAAAAAACTCTCGCAAAATCCCCAGCATATTCCCCATCGTACAATCCTTCGAAACATAAACTCCTTCGCATTGGTAAAATGTGTGTTCGTGTGTAGCATCCACATCTTCATTGCGGAATACCCGACCAGGCACCACTACCGCAATCTCGCCACTACTTGAAAGCTTATCCTTATAAGCCTTCAGCACTCGATGTTGCATCGTAGAAGTATGTGCCGGCGGTATCAGCCCCTCCTCCGTCCGAAAAGTATCATAGCCATCTCGCGCCGGATGCTCCTTCGGGAAATTCAAGCTATCAAACATGTGGAATTCATCATCCAACTGCCTAGATTCCAGCACGTCAAACCCCATCATCTGATAAATCTCCACAACCCTATCAATCTCTATCATCAACGGATGCTTAGAACCAATCTCGGCAGGATAAAATTCCGGCATTTTCTCGTTCACGTCGCTCCATGCCGTTATATCGAGCGGCTCCACCGCAACATCTAGCGCCTCTCGCTCCGCCACAGCTAACTCCACCAAAATAGCCTCGCGTCGCGCATTTACTTCGCGCCCAAAAGCCGCCCGCTCACTCGCTGGCAATTCGCGAATTTTCGCAGCATCCAAATTTATCTGCTTTAATTTTTGTTTCAAATCTTCCACATTTCCCATATATTCTTATTATACCCCCAAATTCCGTTTTTACCAACTACTTTATGCGACAAAATTGCGATTCCGCACATCCGCATAGACCACTTTAGGCAACAACTTCACTTCACCACCCAAAACATCTTCACTTCCAAAGTCCACGCTCTCATCTGTCTCCATATTTCCGCCCCCAAAAGCATACCTCTCGCTCGCATCATAATTTGCCAAAAATGCCAGATATTCCAATTGCCCCATCACACTCTCAACCTCGTCCTCAGTTAAGCCACCATACTGCGCGATAATCCCTTCCAGCGAATTATCAATCGGATGCTCTTCATAGTAATCCTCGAGAAATGCCACCGTCGAACTCTCCTCAATTACCCCCATATCCAACAGAACCCTCTGATCCAAATTATACATCGAATAATATTTTACCGCCTCATCTATCGCCGCATCACCCGTATTCCCCGTACAAGCCTCCCCCGTAGTCCACTTCAAATTCGCCGCATCTTCCGCCGTCTGCACCAGAGTGGCCACATCTCCCACCACCGGCACAAAGTTCATCCCAAAGTTTATTAACCCGTTCGCCACGCTACTATCAGTGTTCGTCAAACTACTCACATATCCCGCCACCGCACCATTTGCCGACCCGGGCTGCGTATCACTCGTTACGCATGCAACAATATATTTAGCATAATCCGAATTTGCATTAACTTTAGGATTCCCATCACTATATTCTTCCCCTTCCACGAAACTCCCTAGCGCCTTCATTTTTTCGTAAGATTCTTCCACACTCAGTGTCGACAATTCATCCACATATGCCCCAGAATACTTATTACAAGCGAAATCACCCGCCACCCCAGTCGCTATCAGGCTCGGGCAATTATTATCGCTCGCAAACGACAGAGAAGACTTCACTTCGCTCGCCGCACTTACCGTATCTCCCATCATCCCCGCCAAAGCTTGACTAGCCACGCCAGTCGAAGCCGAAACCACAGAAGTCACCTGTTTTCCGCTTAACGCATTAATAATTGGCATCACCGAGCTAACTATACTACCCAAAAATGTATATTGACTCGTAGCATCTAACGGACTCAGGGTTTTCCGGTCATACTCCGCCCACTCGTCTTCTATTTCATCCGTCATTACGGAAAGCTCAATCGCCTCCTCTTTAGTAGCATATTTACCTGTACTCATCTGTAAATTGCTGTCCAGCAATGAGTGCGCGCCAGCATACAGCGCATATCCGCCCACATCGCCAGCCAGCAAATCTTCCAAATTGTCCGCAAGCCAAGAGGACACATACGGAACAATCGCCCCCACTATAACACCAATCGCCGTAGTTGCCGCCGCCATCAAGGCTACCTTGAATATTCCTTTCACGAAGCTCGAGAATACTCCACCTCCGACAAAAGTTAGCACCAAACTCGCCACTGCCCCCGACGACTGTATGCC